>JAODNG010000589.1 GCA_025465385.1 Pseudonocardiales bacterium | reverse complement strand
TGAGCTGTTCTCCGAGCGGATCAGCGGGGTGGCTTTCCTCAACACCAGTGCTGGGGACATCGGCCGGTCCGGCCTGCCCAAGCCTTTCCTGTCCCGGCGAAACCCGGTGATGCCGGTGGCCAGGTGGCTATCGCGCTGGGAGCCCAGCGCACGCGCGGTGGACCGTGGACGCGAAATGACCAGGAACCTGACCTGGAGCCTGACCCGCAAACTCGCATTCGGTGACGAGGCGGTCGATCCGGCCCTGGTAGAGCTGATGTACATAATGATCCGGGCGACTTCGTTCGAAGTCATGACCGATTTCCTGGAGGAATTCGGCGCACACAACCGGTACGCCGCACTGGCCGGTCTGCAGTACGCGAAGGCGCTGGTACTCGGTTCCGACGGTGACCGGCTCATTCAGTACGCGCACTCCGAGGCCATCGCCGCGCTGCTCCCCGACGCTGAGCTGGTGCAGGTGGAAGGGTGCGGCCACGTGACCATGCTGGAACAGCCGAAGCGGGTCAACGAACACCTGCTGGATCTGCTGGCTCAATGCGCAGGCGCGCTGCCACGGAGGTGAAGGCGCGTCTAGAGCTGGCGACCCCAGCAGATACCGAACATCTGGGCCGCGCTGTGGGCGAGCGCCTGCGCCCAGGGGACGTGGTGGTGCTGTCCGGGCCGCTGGGCGCGGGCAAGACGGTATTGGCCCGCGGTATTGGCGCTGGGCTGGGCGTCCGTGGGCCGGTGACCTCGCCGACCTTCGTGATCGCCCGCGAGCATCCCACACTGCCGGGCGGTCGAGGGGTGCCACTCGTGCACGTCGACGCCTACCGGCTCGGTGGAATGGCGGAGCTGGATGATCTTGATCTGGACACTGACCTACTGGCGGCCGCGGTGGTCGTGGAGTGGGGCGAGGGCATCGCCGAGCGGCTGGCCGACGAGCACCTGCTGATCCGGCTGCAGCGACCCAGCGGTGGTGCTGACGAGACGCGTATCGCTGAGCTGTGCGGCCCGGACCGGTTGATACCGGATCCGGCCTGCCTTGCTTCGCGCGACGAAACACGTGATCCGTAAGCTCGTCATCCGTGCTGGTGTTGGCTCTGGACACGGCGACCTCCGCGGTGACGGCCGGACTGCTACGGCTGCCCGCAGCGGGTTCGCCGGAGGTCCTCGCGGAGCGGGTCACGGTGGACGCCCGGGCGCACTGCGAACTCCTCATGCCGTCGGTGTGCTCGGTCCTGGCGACCGCCGGGGTGTCGATGCGCGATCTCGACGCGGTGGTCTGCGGGGTGGGTCCCGGCCCGTTCACCGGGCTACGGGTCGGGATGGTCACCGCTGCGGCGCTCGGCGACGCACTAAGCCTCCCGGTTTTTCCGGTGTGCAGCCTGGACGCGATCGCCTACCAGGCGGGTTCCGGTAGCCCGCTGCTGGTGATCACGGACGCGCGGCGCAGGGAGGTTTACTGGGCCCGCTACGACGAGTCAGGTGCCCGGATCGATGGTCCGCATGTCGACCGGCCACTGGACGTGCCGCTGGCCGGCGTGTCGCGGGTGGCCGGCGCCCCTGGCGTGCTGGGCCTACCGGTAGTGCCGCCGCAGTACCCGGACCCGGCCGGGCTGGTCGCGGTGGTAGCAGCGGCGGTGCGGGCACGCGCCACGCCGGGGCCGTTGCACCCGTTGTACCTGCGGCGCCCGGACGCGTGGGAACCAGGGCCGCGCAAGCGGGTGACGCCGGTATGAGTCTCTTGATCGAGCCGATGTTGGCCGCCGATGCGCATCGCTGCGCCGAACTGGAGAGCGTGCTGTTCGACGGCGACGACCCGTGGAGTCCGGAGGCGTTCCTGGATGCGCTGGCGGCGGGTCATCACTACCTTTCCGCACGGGAGGACGGCTCGCTGATCGGGTACGTGGGTCTGGCCCGGGTCGGCAGGGAGGCGGAGATCCATACCCTGGCGGTGGATCCGGAACATCAGCGCCGGGGGATCGGCCGAGCGTTGTTGCAGGCGATCCTCGACCACGCCGAAGGAGCGACGGTGTTCCTTGAGGTGCGCACCGACAACGATTCGGCGATCCGGTTGTATCGCAGCGAAGGGTTCGATGTGATCGGTATCCGCCGCGGTTACTACCGACCCAGCGGAGCCGACGCTTTCACCATGCGCCGTCAGGCCCACCAATGACCACCGCGATCGTGCTGGGCGTCGAGTCTTCCTGCGACGAGACCGGCGTGGGCGTCGTGCAACTGTCCGGCGACGGCACGGTAACCCTGCTTGCTGACGAGATCGCGTCCAGTGTGGACGAGCATGCCCGGTTCGGTGGCGTGGTACCCGAGGTGGCCTCCCGGGCCCACCTGCAGGCGATGGTGCCGACGGTGCGCCGCGCGCTGCGGACTGCTGGCGTCGCGCCGTCGGATGTCGATGCCGTGGCGGTGACCGCGGGCCCGGGATTGGCCGGTGCGCTGCTGGTCGGGGTGGCTGCGGCCAAGGCGTACGCGGCAGCCTGGGACGTCCCGCTGTACGGGGTGAACCACCTCACGGCGCATATCGCGGTGGACACCTTGGAGCACGGTCCGCTGCCCCCGGCGCTGGCCTTGCTTGTCTCCGGCGGGCACTCCAGCCTGCTGCAGGTTTCCTCCCTGGTGGCGCCGCTGCACCCGCTGGGGGCCACCATCGACGACGCCGCCGGGGAGGCTTTCGACAAGGTGGCGCGGCTGCTGGGGCTGGGCTTCCCCGGCGGCCCGTTCATCGACCGGGCTGCCCAGGACGGGGACCCGGACAGCGTCCGATTCCCCCGTGGTCTGACCGGTCCCGGCGACGCGCGCTACGACTTCTCGTTCTCTGGGCTCAAGACCGCGGTGGCCCGGCATGTCGAGGCACTGGGGCGCCAGGGGATCACCGTCCCGATAGCCGATGTGGCGGCCGCTTTCCAGGAAGCCGTGGTCGACGTGCTTACCGCCAAGGCGATCCGGGCGGCCACTGATCGCGGCATCGACATCCTGCTGATTGGCGGCGGGGTCGCCGCGAACTCCCGGCTGCGCGCGCTGGCAGGTGAGCGCTGCGCGGCCGCCGGACTGCAGTTGCGGGTGCCCCGACCGCGGTTGTGCACGGACAACGGAGCCATGGTGGCCGCGCTCGGTGCACACCTGCTCGCCGCTGCCATGCCCGCTTCGGCACTCGACATTCCCGCCGACCCAGCCCTGCCCATCACCACCTCGCTAGTCGGCAGCAATGGCGCGTACCTTGAGAACAAGGGGGCCGCGCTATGAGCTACAAGCTCAACATCGCCGCGACGTCGACGGACACCGATGTCGACGCCTTGATAGGTAGCGTCGCACACGACATCGAACCTGACCCGTTCCCGGTGATCGGCATGGATCACCTACGGTTCGCCGTCGGCAACGCACGCCAAGCCGCACACTTCTATTCGACGGCGTTGGGCATGACCTGCGTGGCCTACCGGGGCCCAGAGCAGGGCCACCGGGATGCGGCGGAATACGTGCTGGTCTCCGGCCGGGCCCGGTTCGTGCTGGCTGGTCCCGTCCGGGCCGCAACGCCATTGGCGCAGCGGGTCGCGGAACACGGCGACGGGGTCAGCGACCTCGCCATCGAGGTGCCCGACGTGGACCGGGCCGTCGCGTTCGCCCGCCAGCAGGGCGCGACCGTCCTCGAGGAACCAGTCGACGCTACTGACGAGCACGGCACGGTACGCGTGGCCGCACTGGCGACTTATGGCGACACCCGGCACACCCTGGTTGATCGATCCGGCTACACCGGCCCCTTCCTGCCGGGCTTCGTTGAACAGTCGCCGCTGGTGGCCCCCGGACGACGGCTGTTCCAGGCTGTAGATCATTGCGTGGGCAACGTCGAGCTCGGTCG
>JAODNG010000575.1 GCA_025465385.1 Pseudonocardiales bacterium | reverse complement strand
GTCCAGGAGCTCTACGACACCTACTTCCTCAACAGCAAGACTGGGACAACACCAGACCCTGAAGTCGGAAAACGCCACCCCAAAGAACGGGCTACCAGGCCTGACCTGAATTTCGCGAAATCGCGATGTCCGCCAGCAGCGAGCAAGGTCCGCGTCTTCGCCGCCTCGCCTACGAGCCGCACCACCGAGCCGGTGACGGCGTGCGCGCACTGCGGCGCGCGGATCGACCCGACCGTCGCGGCTCCCTGCGCGGGCGGGGACGGCGTGGCCGCGCAAGTTGTCGCAGGTGACGGTGCCGGACCCGGATCGACCTGCGTTGCCGTTGCTCGGCTGTTGGCGAAGCTGGTCGCGTCCGACAGCCTGAGCACCCCCGGTGGCCGTCGTCTCGCCCATCCTGGGAGCCTTGCGTGATGCCTGCCGGAGGACATGGCCACAGTCCTGCCGTCGTAGCGAGTCAGGCAAACGCTTTGATGTCCCGGTACGGGACCTGCCCCGCAACGCCGTGCGCAGCGGTTGGTTGTTCGCCGATGGCACGGAGCACGACGTGGAGTTGCGTGAGTCGGTCAGCCGGTTCAGCTCTGCGGTAGGTTCCTTGACTGGAGGAGCCCGTCGTGGAGAAGCCAATCAAGATCGCCATTGCCGGTGGTGGTTACGGGAGGAAGGTCGCCTTACCCGTTTACGCTGAGCTGGACGAGTTCGAGCCCGTGGCCGTGTGGTCGCGGCGGCCGGAGCGGGCTGGCGAGCTGGCCGAGGAGGCCGGCGTGGGGCGCAGTACCGGCGATTTCGACGAGCTGCTGTCGGTGCCAGGACTGGAGGCGGTGCACGTCGCGACGCCTGTGGCGACGCACGAACAGTTTGCCGTCGCCGCCGCCGAGCGAGGGCTGCACGTGTTGTGCGAGAAGCCCCTGGCCGACAATCTCGAAGGTGCTCGCCGCATCGTGGCGGCCGTCCGGTCAGCCGGCGTGGTTGGCCTGGTCGACTACGAGCTGCGGATGAAGGAAACCCGCAGGCGGGTCATCGAGCGTGCGCGTGAGGTCGTGGGACGGCCACGAATGGCGTCGGTCTCACTGGTCCAGTCCGACCACGCCGACCCCGACTCACGTCCCCACACCTGGGTCCACGATGACCGGCTAGGGGGCGGACGGCTTCAGGGCTATGGGGTGCACGACCTCGACCTCTTGCTGGAAATATTTCCCGACGTTGACGCTGTGGCCGCCGCTACCGAGGTCGGTGTGCCTGTACGCAGGGCGGATGATGGCGAGCTGCGGCCGGTGACTGCCGAGGATGCCTACGCGCTGCTTCTGCGGTTCCGTGGTGGGGGGCTCGGGGTGGTGACCCTCGTGGCCACCGCGCGGCACGGGCGCGGCGATGTCATTGAGATCCACGGCGATGAGGGGACGGTGAGGCTCGACAGCGATCGGCAGGTCTGGTGGGGGCGCGCCGGTGAGCAGCTCCAGAGCGAGGGGCCGCTCGACGCAAGCTCGACCGAGGCGTTCAAGCGGGTGGCCCGGAATTTCTGGGCGGCGATCCGGAAGGGGACTGCGCCCGAGCCATCGCTGGAGGAAGGACTGCGCGTGCAGGCGATCTTCGATGCCGTTCGCACGGCCGACATCGAACGCCGCTGGGTACAGCCCAAGCCCGTCACCTTGCCGTGACGGCGTGCGGGCATCGGCGAGCGGTGGTCCCCGAACATGGGCGAGGGACGGCCTTGAAATACCTGCTCGCCAACTGGAAAAGTTTCTTGGCGATGATCGACCGAGTGACCGGCTCCAGCTGACCGCGAAGGTGGCGCCAGCCCGCAAGCACCCAGCATGATCCACCTGCGGTATGCGCCCGCTCGCGCTGCTCCTCGGTCTTTGATGGCAGCGTGCAGCGGAAGTACACGGGACGGGCGCACCGCAGCCGGATCACCTAGGTGTTCCCCGACGAATTTACGCAGGTCATACGACAACCAGTACGTTTCATCCGCGACGGTGTTTGGATGCTTCCATGCAGTTCACGCCGTCTGGTCCAACTGTTGCCGCATGTCGAGTGCCTGCCGGGATGTCGAGGCGCTGTCCAGGATGCAGCACGATCTCACCGTCGCTCATGTGGAACGTCACCTCTCCCTGCACGCAGTACAGGACCTTGTCGTAATCGTGTGAATGTGCTTCATAGAAGTAGTCGGCGTTGTTGCTCCACGAGTGAGGCGACAATCCTTCGTCCGCGAATGCCTTCTCGATGTCCTCCCGTGTCATGAGACAAGCGTATGGCAGTGCAGCGCGGCCGGCAGGTGAACGATCACGGTGCCGACACAGGCTGGGCTGTGGCCAGGTCTCCAACGTCCAGCCCATCTCCCAGAAGGGCAGCTTGTAGCGGCTGCTCGTGGGGAAGACGTCGCGCATCCTGCCGCAAGGGGCCGTCTGATGGGTCCCGCGTTCGGCCCACCCGCCGAGACTGCCACAGGCTGGGTGCCGCTGGCCGACGTGTCCGAGACCGATGACGCCTATCTGGTCGAGGTTGACCTGCCGGGCGTCAAATCGAAGGACATCAATATAGAGGTGGTTGGCAACGAACTGCGCATCACGGGAGACGTCAGGCAGACCAAGCGAAAGGGCTTGCTGCGACGCAAGCAGCGGCGCGTCGGCGAGTTCGAGTTCCGCATCACCCTGCCCCATGAGGTAGACGATGACCGGATCGAGGCGAACCTGGCTGAGGGTGCGCTAACCGTGCGGGTTCCCAAGCAGGAAACCAAATCCCGCCCCGTCGAGGTCACCGAGGGTCATAGGCGGCACGACTCCGGGGCGCTAGCGGAGGGCCGTCGCTTGATGTTGTTTATCGCATCAGAAATCTGCGGTCGTTCGCTGTCGTCGAGCGGCACCATCATGTGGTAATAAGGCGAGTCGTCGTGAGCGCGCCACCGCTGGCACATCCTGTACAGGTATCGGGCCGGTGGTGCTCGTCCACCATGTAACCGCCCTCGTGACTGGTCGTGC
>JAODNG010000550.1 GCA_025465385.1 Pseudonocardiales bacterium | reverse complement strand
TGTGCTCGGTGCCGCCATCGCGCCGTCCTTCGGCGCCACCGATGCTCCCGGCGGGGTGTCATTCGCGATCAGCATAGCGATCGGACTTATCGCCGGCGGTTACCCGGCCTACCGCGCCGCCCGGCTACTGCCGATCGAAGCCCTCAGATACCAGTAAGGCGCAGTTTGCGCGCCAGCTGATTAGAGGCGTTCCGTGGCGTGGCTGGAGCGCTGATCGGCGTAGCGGGCCAGCCGCAGCCACGATCGATGGCAGCGCAGCCGCTGCGACAGCGCAGCGTTGGTCGTCGTGGTGGGCACGCGGGCCCGGGTTGGGGGCTCTTGAAGAGCCCCCAACGGGTTAGGCGGCGGTTTCCCGTTCGGCGCGCTCGCGGTTGGCGCGATCCTGTTCCAGGGCGGCCTTGCTGGGCCGGCCACGCGGGCGCTTGCGGGCGACGATCGCACCGTGTTCGAAGATCTCGCCACCCCAGACGCCCCAGGGCTCCTGCCTTGACAGCGCGCTTTCCAGGCAGGCGGCCTTGATGGGGCAACCTGCGCAAAACCGCTTAGCCTGCTCCAGGTCCGCTGGCGACTCGGCGAACCAGAGATCCGGGTCGTGTGCACGACAGGGCAGAGCGGCGCCGGAATGCGCGGTATCGAGCAGGTGGGCCAGCTCCGCCCCACTCAGCAGGTCGGGCAACGCCCCCCCATCCAGCGGGACGGTCGCGGTCAACACTTGTCTCTCCTCCTCGGTCGTGGTGCCGGTGGAACTCGCCGGTACCGTGCCCGCCGCGGGATGAGGACCTAGCAACACACAAAGGCCGCGGATCCCGCTGCGCGGTCCGCGGCCTTCATGAGCCGGTTGCTGCTGGCTCGAGAATCAAGGCTCCGATGCGGACAAACGCATGCGGTCGGTAACGGGCAGATCAATGCCGGTCGGGTGGACCAGAGCCCGGTAGCGGGCCTGGAAGGAACTTCCAGCGCGCAACCGAAGCGCGCCGGACGGCACGGTCCGCAGACGGCGGGACCAGGTCCCCCCAGGTACACCGAGGGCCCCGAACTGGTGGAGATCGCGGGCGCCGGTGGTCATAGACGTCTCCATTGCCAGCACCTCCCTCCCGTTCGAGCCACGCTCAGTGGCTGGATGATCCGCCCTGGTCAGCCGCATGCAACGACCGCCTCCAGGAGTAAGAGCAAGGCTAGAGCGCTGTTGATACACCGGCAATCGATTTTCTGGCTTTTCGTACCCATCCCGGGCGATGCCGCCAGCGCGGCCGCGCCGACCGTCCGTCACCCGGCGATGGGGGTCAGCGTCGCTTGGACCCCGCTGTCGCGGGCGGCAGCCGCGGCGGCGGGTCGACCTGGGGCACCAGGCCGTGGACAAAACGGCTGCGACGCCGCGAACGCCTGCCGCCCGCACTGCGCGACAGCGCCCACGACAGCGCAAGCCGGCGGCGGGCTCTGGTGACACCGACGTAAAGCAACCGGCGCTCCTCTTCCAGCGCGGCCTGGTCACCCTCGGCGTACTGGATCGGCAGCGTCCCGTCGACGAGCCCGACCAGGAAAACCGCGTCCCATTCCAGCCCCTTCGCCGAGTGCAAGGAGGCCAACGTCACGCCCTGCACAGCGGGTGGGTGCGCGGCGTCGGCGCGGGCGTCAATCTCAGCGACGAGCTGGCCAAGGTCGGCGTCGGCGGTGCTGCCTGCCAGGTCATCGGCCAGCTCGGCCAGCGCGCGCAGCGATTCCCATCTGGATCGCGCGGCACTGCCGGCCGGCGGCTGCGTGGTAAGTCCCTGCCGGGCCAGGACCGCGCGGACGGTGCCGCCCAGGTCGACCGCCGGATTCCCGGTGGCTGCGGTGGCGGCCGCCCGCAGCGCGCGGATCGCGGCTCGGATTTCCGGGCGATGAAAGAACCGCTCGCCACCGCGGACCTGAAATGGGATCTCCCGAGCATCCAATGCTCGTTCGTACGCCTCGGACTGGGCGTTCACCCGGTACAGAACCGCGATTTCGGCAGCGGGGGTGCCGTGCCGCAGCAGCTCCGCGATGGCCTCAGCCACTGCGTCGGCCTCGGCGGCCTCGTCATCATGCTCGGCGAACGACGGCTGCGGACCTGGCGGCTGCTGGCCCGTCAGCTGCAGCCGGGCTCCCGCCGGCCGGCTGGCTGCAGCAGAGATCACCCGGTTCGCCAGCCACACGACCTGGGGTGTGGAGCGATAGTCGCGGTGCAGCCGCACCGTCACGGCATCGGGGAATCGCCTGGTGAACTCCAGGAGAAAGCGGGGAGTCGCGCCGGCGAAGGAGTAGATGGTCTGGTTCGCGTCACCGACGACGGTGAGGTCGTCTCGGGCGCCCAACCAGGCGTCGAGCAGCCGCTGCTGCAGCGGCGTGACGTCCTGGTATTCGTCGACGACGAAGCAGCGGTAGCGGTCCCGGAACTCCTGTGCCACCGCGCAATGCTCTTCCAGCGCAGCCACGGTGTGCAGCAGCAGATCGTCGAAGTCGAGCATCCGGTTGCGGTTCTTGAGCTCCTCGTATGCGGCGTAAACCGCCGCGACCTGTGCGGGCGGCACCGGGGTGGCGCGGCGGGCCGCAGCCACCGCGGCGGGATAGTCCGCAGCGGTGACCAGGCTGGCCTTGGCCCACTCGATCTCACCGGCGAAGTCGCGCAGGTCATCAGCGCCAGCCCCGGCGCCAGCCCGCTGCGCGGCCTGGCCGACCAGCCGCAGCTTGTGCTCCAGCAGCGGCCACGGCTGGTCACCCACGACCTGGGGCCAGAAGTAACGCAGCTGGCGCAGCGCCGCGGCATGAAACGTTCGAGCTTGTACGCCGGCTATGCCCAGATCACGCAATCGGGTGCGCAACTCCCCCGCCGCGCGAGCGGTGAACGTCACCGCAAGGACCTGCCCGGGGGCAACATGGCCGGTGCGAACCAGCTGGGCGATACGCCGGGTGATGGCGCGCGTCTTTCCGGTGCCTGCACCGGCCAGCACGCAGACTGGTCCACGTGGCGCGGACACCGCGGCGCATTGCTCGTCGTCGAGCCCGTCCAGGGGATCACGATCAGCTCGGCCGGTGCGCACGGTCTGCATTCTCGCAGAGCGCTCCGACACCTCCCAGCAACCGCCACGAAGCGTTATGATGCGTGACGTGTTCGGTCTGTAGACGGTTCGCGGCGAGGATGGTGGGCCAGTGAAGATCCACGACCGCAAGCAGTGGGAGCGGGAGCTCAATGACCACATGCGGCGTCACGCCGCCGACCTACGCAAGCCGCCGCAGACGCCACCCGAGCCCGGAATCTGGGTCACCGCGCGGAAAGTCTATCTCTGGACGATCCTGGTGATGATCATCACCAGCGTAGGGTGGGCGGTCGGCCTGTACGTCTTCTGATCATCAGGCGCCACACTATGGTGGCGCCGTCAGGGAAGTTCCACGCCGCCAAGGGCAGCGAGCGGGTCGGCTAGTCGTTTGCCATCGCCGACCACCACACCGGTGAACCGGGTCGGCGCGAAGAACTCAGCGGCGGCCTCAGCAACCTGCCCGGTCGTGACCGCCTGCAACCGACTGGTATGAGTCAGTAACCAGTCGAGGTTCAGGCCGAGGGTCGCCAATGTGGCCAGGTGACCCGCCAACCCCCGTTGCGACGAGGTCGCGATGGTCAGCGATCCGATCGCGTACTGTCGCGCGCTGTCCACCTCGGAATCGTCGGGCGGAACGACGACCAGCCGACCCAATTCGTAGCGTGTCTCCAACAACGCGGCGGCAGTGGCCTCGCTGGCGGTGTCCGCCTCGGCGATCAGTGTGGCCCCGTGCCGGGTGAACTCGAAACCGCAATGCGCGGCGTAGGTGTAGCCCTTGTCTTCCCGGATGTTCTCGACCCAGCGCGACGAGAAATACCCGCCGAATACCAGATTCGCCACCTGCAGCGCCGGATAGCGTTCGTGATTGCGTGATACCGCCTGCGCGGACAGGCGCAGCTGAGACTGCACTGCACCCTCACGATGGACTAGTTGCAGGTCGCCACCTGTCAGTTCGGGCAATGCAGTCAACTCGACCGCAGGGTGATCGGAGCGCCAGTCCGCCAGGACGGTCGCCACCGCTTCGACCGCACTGGCTGGAACGATGTCGCCCACCATCACCAGGACAGCACCGCCGGGCACCACCGAGCGACGGTGCAGCGCGCGCACCGCGGCCGGCGTCACGCCGGCAACGTCATCCGCTTCCGGCCATTCCCGGGCGAACGGGTGGTCGCCGTAGCGGCGGCGCTGCAGCGCCTCGCGCGCGATCACTTGCGGCTGCGAACGGTTCATCGTGAGCCGCTCCACCAGGCGGTCCCGCTCCCGCGCCACTTCGGCGGTGGCGTACGAGGCCGAGGTGAGCGCGTCGCCGAGCACGTCGAGCACCACGTCCAGCCCGCTGGCCAGCGCTGATCCTGACACCGACAGGTGCTCGGGATCCACCCCGGCGGACAGGTCACCGCCGACAGCGGCCAGCACCTTGTCGATGTCGAACCGATCCCGCCGCTGCGTACCACGAAGCAGCGTCATCGCCAGCACTTCGGCGCGAGCCGGATGGGTGCGCTGCGTGCCGCCGAACGGGATCTCCAAGTGCAGCTCCACCATCGGCACCGCCGGCCGGCGCACTGCGATCACCCGCAGCCCGCTGTCGAGCACGGTGTCCACAGCAGACGGTGCGATTGGTATGCGCGGCGGACCGAGCGGCGGTAGCGGGCGAGGCCCCAGCTCGGTCCTGCCGATCTGCTCGGCGCTGCGGTGCCGCATCACGCCTCCTGTCCGGCTGCTGAAGGGGCGGGCTGGACGATCAAGACCGCGCGGGAGTCCGGTCGTAGCGCCGCAGCGGCGTTCGCGATCTGCTCAGCGCCCATGGCCGCCACCATGACCGGCAGCTCCGTGACCAGCTCGGCACGTCCGTGCAGCAGCTCGAAGGCACCGATGGCCATCGTCCGCGACACCAATCGGTCGTGTTCCCGGAACAGCGTCGCGGCCCACCGCGCGGTGATCCGAGCCAACTCGTCTGAGTCTGGTCCGTCCGCTGCGAGCCGGGCGATCTCCTCGTCGGTTGCTTCGATCACCCGGTTGACGTCGACCGTGGACGGATGGACGGCGGTGATGGTGAAGGTGTCCGGATCGCGGGCGTCCAGGGGCGCACCGAACAGACCGCAGCGCGCGCCGATGTCGGTCGCTAACGCGTCGGTGTGAACGAGGCGTTGCTCCAGGCGGGAGGAATCACCATCGGACAGCACCGCAGCAAGCATCTCGTAGGCGAGATAGCCGTCAAAACCGGCGGTGGGATCCGGCAGCCGGTAACCGATGGCCAACGCGGGTAGCGGGGCAAGCGGATCGGGCTGGTCGTGCCGCCGCTCTCGGTCCGGTGGTGGCTCGGCGAACGACGGCCGCACCGGAACCGGACGGCCGGGAACGTCGTCGAAATGTCGGTGCACCAGCTCAATAGCGGCATCGACCTGGAAGTCCCCGCATATCGTGATAACTGCATTGCCCGGCGCATAGTAGGCATCGAAAAAAGCGGCGCAGTCGTCGACGGTAGCCGCTTCCAGCTCAGAGAAGTCACCGTATCCATTGTGCGCGTTAGGAAAGGTGTCATAGAGCACCGGTGGCAGCGTACTCCACGGGAACCCGCCATAGGGTCGGTTCAGGACGTTGAGCCGAATCTCCTCTTTGACCACGTCGACCTGGTTGCGCAGGTTTTCCGCGGTGATCCGGGGTGCCCGCATCCGGTCTGCCTCCAAGAACAGCGCACGCTCCAGCGCTGCCGAGGGCAGTACTTCGAAGTAGTTGGTGTAGTCGGGGTGCGTGGATCCGTTGAAGGACCCACCCGAGGACTGCACGTAGCGGAAATGCGCGAGCTTCTCCAAACTCTCACTGCCCTGGAACATCAGGTGTTCGAAGAGGTGCGCGAAACCAGTGCGACCCTCTGGCTCGGAGCGGAAGCCAACGTCATAATGCACACCGACGGCCACCACCGGAGCGGATTGGTCCGGGCTCAGCACCACCCGCAACCCGTTGGACAAGGTCTCGCGGTGCAGCTCCACCGTGGGCGACGGAATGCGGCTCATGAGACCACCCTACGGCGGTCGGCGCTGAACTCTTTGCGCAGCCGCCACGCGAGCAGCGCACCGGCAATCCCGGCGACCGCGACACCGCCAGCACCCAGCCGCTGCCCGTTCGACGACGTGGTCGGCACCCCGGTTCCCGCGAGATGGGCCACCAGCTCGCGCGCGGGCAGCGGATCGGGCACTTCGACGGCCAGCACCTCACCCAGCCGATGACCGCAGCCATCCAGCCGACCCGTTACTTCGCGACCGTCGTTCAACTCGACGCGCACCAGATCCTGTGCGTTGGAAGGACCGCACAGCACCGACTGCACCACGGTGCCCTGGCCAGCGCGGACCACACCGGCGGCGGATGGCCACATCAACCAGCCCAAACCCATCGACCCCAATCCCAGCAGCAGGACCAGGACCACCACACCCGCACCCGCCGTATCCCTGCCGCTCACCCGGCGCATCATAGACTGCGCCATTCCAGGCCGAATCGCTGTCACACCCGACGAGAAACCGTCATTCGACTTCGAATGGCGCAGCACCCCGGGTTAGACGCGGCATAGGCCGGCTTGAAGAGCTCCGGTTTCTAGCGCTTCCAGGCCGAATGCTTCGACGGGGCCCAGGGCTCCGGGAGCGGACACGCCGTGCTCGGCGGCCCGCTGCGCGCCCCAGGCAAGCAGGTCCGCGGTGAGCTGGTAAGGATCACCAGATCGCAGGCGCACCTGCGCCAATGTGGTGCCAGCTGCGTCGTAGGCGATGCCCACGACGTGCGAAGTAACCCGCGCCAGGGCCAATGGATCAGGCTCTTCGGCGATCCAATGCGCCACGAACTCGCCGATCGTACGAACCGCCGAGCGCGCTCCGGGCAACGCCAGCAGCGCCGGGGTGACTCGGGCGGACAGCTGCAGCGCGCGCGCCGCAGGTCCGCATGAGCCGAGGTAGACGTCGACTTCGGGAAGCCCCGGGGGACCAGCGAGCCGGGGAAGTGAGTAGTGCTCCGTGGAGCCGATGGTCAGCGCCGGGCAGTTCCGGCCGCCCACCGAAAAGGTCCGCATCCGCGACCCGGTGGGTTCTGACTGGATGCCGGCCCGCCAGGTAAAGCTCTGCTCGGTGAGCAACCCCACGATCGAGGCGAACGTGCCTCGACTGATGACCTGGGACCGGCCAGTTCCCTCAATCAGATAACCGATCTCAACCCGGTGCACCGCGCTATCCGAGCTTCCCAGCGCGAGAGCGCCAGCGAGGTTGCCGGGCACGTAGTCGTGACCGAAGGCGGTGATCAAACAGGCCCCGGTCTGTTGAGCCCGTGGGCCGAACTCCTCGAACACCCGGCGGATGAACGGGGGCTCGCCAGTCGAGTCGAGGTAGATCGCCCCCGCGTCGACCGCGGCGCTCAGCGCTGCACCGCCGAGCCGGATGAACGGGCCTACGGTGCTGACCAGCACGTCACCCCTGCCGATCAGCGCCCGCACTGACGTGGCGTCGCTGATGTCAGCGGTCACTACGTCGAGCTTGCCGAACCCCAGCGCCCCGAGCCGTTGCGCGAGCGAAGTGAGCCGGCCCGCGCTGCGCCCGGCCAGCACCGGCCGCAGACCCCGCCGAACCATCGCCTCGGCGGTCCGACGGCCGGTGTACCCAGTCGCACCGAACAATACGACCACAAGCCACCCCTTTTGTGGCCTCAGTCTGTCCGCAACGCTCGGGCTAGCTCGGCGCGGCTGCTGATCCCCAGTTTGGCGTAGGCGTTGGCCAAGTGTGCCTCCACTGTCCGCACTGAGAGCACCAGTCGCTCCGCGATGGCCTGATTTTTCATGCCCTGCACCACCAGGCTGGCGACCTCGCCCTCCCGGCTGGTGAGCGGTCGCGGTGCGAGCTGCTCCAGGGCGGGCGTGCGGATCTCTTCGCAGGCTCGGGCCAGGCTGGCAGCTCGAGCTGTGGATGCAGCCGCTCGACGCCGATCACCGGCGCGCAGGTGCGCCGCGGCAGCGTGCGCAGCCGCGTCGGTGGCCAGCAGCCGGGCTCCCATCAATTCGAACTCCGCCGCAACCTCATCCAGCGGTCCACCGGCGTTGGCGGCCGCCGCCTGCGCGTGTGCGCTGTAGGCGGCTACCAGCGGACCTTCGACCTGGCCGGCAAGCTGCCGCAACCGTCCCACCACCTGGCTGGCCCGACCCAGCCGGACCACGGTGTGCAGGGCTTGGGCCTCCACGGCGCGCTCGCCCATGCCGGCCGCCACCGACGCTGCGCGCAGCGCCCGATCCGTCGCTTGGCAGATCCGGTCCTCAGCAGCTGCCTGCCAGGCCTCCGCCAACAGCCACTCCGGCTCGAACACCGCGCAGTGGTGCCCAACTCCGCCACCATCCAACAGCTCCCGCGCGGCCGCGGCGTCGCCGAGCTGAGCGTGGGTCTGGGCAAGCAGCGCGATACACAGTTGTCCAAAACCGCCCGGGTCAAGCTGGCTCAGGCCGGCCACCGCTTCAGACAACCATCGAATGGCAGTGCGCGGACGTCCGGCGGCCAGCGCCGACCACCCGACATGGGCGGCCGCCAACGCATCCCCGGCCCACTGCGGCTGAGTCATACACCATTCGTGCAACTTGGTTGCCCGAGCCACCGCCTCATGCACACGACCAGCGAGCAACAATGCCGACAGCTCACCATGGGCCAGCAGTTGCCGACATAACGCCATCTCCGGCTCGATGGTGCACCGCGAAAGCGCCGCCCAGCCACCTTCGACCGCCGAGAGCGCCTCAGTGATACGACCGCGGGCCGCCAACCCCGCCGCGGTCGCGCTCGAAGCCCACATCGTCGCCTCCGCGCTGACCCCTTCTGACGCCAGGATCTCCGCACCGGACTCCGCTGCCTGCTGGGGACTTCCCGCGAAAAACGCCAGCACGCCATGCACTGCGCTGGTGTGGCGGCACATCTCGTTGTCAGCCGAGTCGGCAGCTGCCTTGTGCAGCATGGCTTCGGCCTTCGCCACCTGCCCAAGGCCGAAGAACAGATTCAGGGCCCGCACCACAGCCAGATGCGATCGGTCCTCCGCCGAGGTGGCGAATGGCGCTGCCGTCGCCGCCACCTGCTCGGCATGATCGGGCTGGCCCTGCCAGCGCACCGCCTCGAGCAACGCCAGATGCGCCCGCATACCGTCCCGGCCGTCGCTGCCGTCAATCGCCGCCTGCGCCATCCGAGCGGCATTCTCATGATCTAGTAGTGCGTTGGCGTGCACCGCGGCATCAGCCAACAGGCTGGCGTGTGCACCGGGTTGGTCGCTGTCCAGCAGCAGCAGGCCGGCACGCAACAGGTCGTCCTGGCGTTTCCAGGGCAAATGCGTGTTGGCTAGCCGGCGACGTAGCCGGCAGGCATTGGCCTCCGGCAGCTGGTCGCGAACCACCGTGGCGTAGATCGGGTGGGCCAGCCACACCTCGGCCCGCCAGCCACTGTTGACCACGGTCACCAAGCCGCGACGCTCCAGGACCGCGACCACCTCCGGGTTGATCAGGCTCGCTACCCGCCCCAGACCCAGCGGCTCGTCAGTGGCCAGTAACTCCAGTGCGGTCCGCTCATCAGCGCCTAGTCCACCCAGCTGGGCCCGGACGATTTCGCGTAGCCGGGGAGTGGGTTCCATCCGCCCCTCCCAGCGCCACACGTCCCCGCGCATCCGCAGCGCGCCGGTCTCGCACCCGCCCTCCACCAGCTCCCGCAGGAAGAGGACGTTGCCGCGGGTGGCGCGCCACAACCGCTCGATCGTGCGGCTGTCCACCACCCCACCGAGCACGCCGGTCACCAGCCGGTCCATGTCCACTCGCGGCAGTTGTGCCAGCTCCAGCCGGTCAGCCAGACCGTTCTTCCACAGCGTCACCACTGGATCAGGAGCAGGCTCCCCGGTCCGAACGGTCAACACCACACTCGCGGTTCGGGTCAAGGTCAGCTGATGGAGCAACGTCACCGACAGCTCATCGAGCAGATGCGCATCATCGATCCCGATGACCAACCGGTGGCCGTTGCCCTGCTCGGCGATTGCGGCACCAGCTCGCTGCAGCAACGTCAGCGGATCAGACACCGTCCCCACTGAAGGGAGCAGGTGCGCCACCGCGCCTAGCGGGATCGCGGCCGCCGCACTCGTCCCCGCTGCCCACTGCGTCACCCGACCACCGCGTTTGGCAACCGCCAGCGCTTCTCGAGCGAGTCGCGTCTTGCCCACCCCGGCGGGGCCGGCAATGACCACGCTACGTGATTCCCCACTAGATAAACGCTCAGCGATAAACTGCAACTCTAGGTCACGTCCCGTGAGCGTCCACGGATCCGTTCTCATAGCTGCCCCGACCAACGCGCTCGGTACCTCGCGCTGGTCGGAGGCACAGTGGATGGCATGGTGCGAACAGCCGACCGCCCCCAGCCCCTCTGATACATTGGCTACGCCCCCCCGCGTCGCGCCAATAGCTGACCAACTACCCCTTGGGGTCAGCATATGCTAACGGTGACGAAATCGCCATGGGCGACACGTCAAGTAATGTGGATATTAGCGCGAGTATGGATCGCGAGATCCGTGCTCGGTAACAGCGCGTACTCATTCGGTGACAGCGCGTCCGTATACATTCGATTACTTAACAATGACTGTCACTTACTTAGGGTGAATCCCGCACGATCGACGACATCCCCGACGTCTGGGAGCGCGTAACGCTCGGGTTGCCCCGGTAACGGAGCACCGAGGCACCTGCGGCCTGTACGGCTACGGTGTCGGTGACCGTCACGGTGGCATGGCTGGCCCCCGACAGCCTCGCGTCAAGATAGCGGACGGTGAGCTCTGCCAGCGGTAGCTGACTTGCTCCTGCCGCACTGAAACTTAGCTGCTGAACAGTCCCGGACAGCGCCAGGGTGCCGGCGCCTGAGACCGTCGCCTGCACCTGACCCACCGTGACAGGTCCGGTGATTGCGCTGGTACCGGCTATGTTCAGCTGCAGCGCGGGACTAGTCAGCGCCGGGTCCAGCATTACCCGACTGGCCCCCACGGTGACCAGGCGATCGAGCTGGTCCACCGTGACGTCAGCGGACAACGTCGCATTTCGGACGCTCATGCCCGGCTTGATCCCCAGGCGTAA
>JAODNG010000596.1 GCA_025465385.1 Pseudonocardiales bacterium | reverse complement strand
GTCGACGTCGCGGCCGATGCATACTTCCCGATCACCGGAGCCGCCTGCAGCGAGCTGGAGCGGGCCACTGTCGAGCACGCCCGCGCTCGGCTCGTCGCTAGTGGGATCGCCACCCCGCCCCAGATCGACGAGCGCTCGCCAACGTGGCCAGCGGAGGGCTACTAGACCTCGCCACCTCATCAATGATCACCGCATGGGCGCAGTCCATCGGACAGCCTGATCCGATAGCCGAACCGATTGTGGGGCTCCTGCCAGTGGATGGAAGTGCGATGCGACGCTCCTATCGGTCCTCTCACAGCAGCAGTAGATCACCGGTGATGGCGTCGATCCGGCGGTCTTCCGCCGGGCCGATCGCGGCGCAGGTTAGAGTGCCCGGCGGTAGTTGGGTTAGCCCTGCGTCCGCTACCAGCGAGATCGGAAGTCCCGCCTGTTTCCCGGCCTCGGCCAGCCGGCGAAGCTCATTTGCGTCGCCGACCTTGAGCACAACCTTGGGTTGTCCCTGTTCAAGCCAGGTCGCGAAGTCTGCTGTGCCGAGACCGTTTAACGCTGCGAGGACGGCGGCGTGAGCGACCTGGGCGGCTATCTTGCCGCGGCTCATGGCGAGGTCCGTTCTGGCTAGCAGCACCAGTTTCACGGGGGCATCATCCCCGCCGAGCGGATGTTTGCGTAGTCTTTGTCAGGGCCCTGAGCTCGGCGCCACCGCAGAACTATCATTACCCGGCCGGCCCGGGGATACCGCTGCGGGGATGCCAGGCGTCTGCGTCTGAAGAAGCAACGAGCACAGTGTCAAGGGGTCGGGCTGGAGTGATACGAGGGTCTCGCCGTCACTGGGGACTGGGAGGTTGTCGTTGAGACACACGCCGCCCTGGCTGGTAAAGGCACAGGCCAGTACCGCTTGGTAGTTCAGCGCCTGGTGGTTGTAGAGCAGGGCGTACGGGGTCACCCAGTCGGTGTTGTAGAAGGCAATCAGGTACGCAGCGCCCACGTGCTGGTAGACGCACCCAGGTATTATGTCGGGTGGAGAGCAGGGCACCCTGTCGTAGGTGTTCTGGATGCGCAGCGTCTGCGTCGCTGGGTCCTTCTCCCGGGGCTGGGAGTCGTAAAGCTCGGCGAATGCGGGGTTGCCTACCGCCGGGCCGGCGTAGTTGTAATTGGAGTACGTGATGTCCCGGTAGGCCGACAGTGCCAGGTCAAGGGTGAACAACTCGCACAGTGCAGCACCGAGGCTGTGGCCGGTGATGAGGAGCCGGTGGATTGGCTGCGCGGATGCGTGGTACTTGCCGAGAAGATCGAAAAGTTGTTTCTGCATGGAGTGTGTGCCACTCACGGCTGTGTTGTAGATGCTCCAGAAGCCACTGGAGACCTTGGCCTCCGGAGACGGGGATGCCTGAAAGGGCACGAAGTAGTCCTGTTCCCAGAAATCCGCGTCCTCTAAGACGTCGAGCATGGAGTAGGTGCCGCGGAAAGAGAAGATGTAGGTATAGGGCGCCGCCTGCGAGCGAAAGACCACGCCGAAACACTCAACCTGGTTGGAAATGCTGAAAACCGTGTCAACCCCGGTCCAGCAACCTACCAGATCGTAGCCGGTGGGTGAGGTGACATTCCGGGGATTACACTTGGCTGGAGCATGCGGGTCGAGCGCGTAGTATGACTCGATACTCGCGTCGATCAGCAGTGAAGCTATCGCCGGGTCTATATTTGTGGTCACAGGCATTGGTAACTCCCGTTGCTGGATAGTGAATGGGGTACGGCCATGATGAACGTACAGTACGCCCTGGTAGGGGCCGCGTGGTGTCTATTCATGGATCCGATTGAGCTTCACTACCGTTCGATGGTGAACGAAACAGGTCCAGCAGACGACCAAGGGATGACCGCTAACCCTACAAGGGGCAACCGAATATCGTAGCAAACTGATTGAGGTATCATACGTGCGAGTCCCTTTCTCCTTGCCGCTACAGCGGAGAGTCGTGATTTGCACCCGTTTGCGCTACATGAGTGGTCGCCGTCCGGGGCTTTGTCCGGTGAGGCTGATGAGTTGTGCCAACCTGGCCGAAGGTCCTCACCCTGGGAGGTCGATGATCGTCCACGCCATGGGCAGCTGGTTCGTGCGGGTCTCGGGCGTTGGGCGATGGTCTAGGCCGAAGAAATTGCCGGTGAGGTAGTCGTCGGCGTCGTACATACTCTGGGGGGAGATCTGGCCCTGGTAGTCAAACGAGTCGATCACATACGGGATGCCGGGGCTGGCGATAGCCGATGGACCGTTCATGACCTGAAAATGCAGGTGTGACGCGTTCGCGTTTCCGGTATTGCCCAGCTTGGCGATCACCTGGCCCTTGGTGACTTTGTCACCCACTTTGACCAGCAGGCTGCCCTTGATCAGATGCGCGTAGAAGACGTAAGCGCCGTTGCCGATATCGAGCACGGTGTGGTTGCCCTCCACGTTCTCCACGGTCAACTTCGGCCCGAGCACCGGATCCTCGGCCGGTAGCACCCCTGGGGCGTTAGCGTCCTGCCCATCCAGGATGCTGGTCACCGTGCCATCGGCGACCGCAAGGACCTCCGATCCGTAGTCCGTATAGCTCTCGTTCTTGGTCTTGTCCCCCGTGTAGAAGGCACCCTGGTCGTTGGTCTGCTTCCAGTCGATGGCGAACAGCTGGCCGCCGACAAGGTTCCCGTTCATCGCCACTGGCGAGCTTCGATGGGGCCAGCCCGGTTCACAGCACCCGTTGAGCGCGACCCAGTTCTTGCCCTTCAGGGGTGGACCGATGGTGATCGGGCCGCTCGTCGAGATGCTGTAGGGCGTTACGGTGTAGTCCACCGGACCCGGGGTCGTCGTCACCGGGCTGACTGCCCCATCGAAGTACAGGTGGTGCATCACGTACTTCGGCGCGTCCCCAGGAGAGCCAAAGGA
The DNA here is from genome assembly GCA_025465385.1 of Pseudonocardiales bacterium. GTDB lineage: Bacteria > Actinomycetota > Actinomycetes > Mycobacteriales > Pseudonocardiaceae. Next base: position 181 of record JAODNG010000596.1, on the reverse strand, counting down.
GTAGTCGACGAACAGGACCCTCGCCTGCTGGGGCGGGATCACCGTGTCCTGTACTGGCGTGGCGGGAAGGGCGCGGAGACGGTTGCAGTCACCGAAGTTGCAAGCAGGGTCCACTAGTTGCTGCCGCTGAACGTGGCGAGAACCTTGCTGGTACTGGTCGCATCAACGACCTCAAGTTTGC
>JAODNG010000535.1 GCA_025465385.1 Pseudonocardiales bacterium | reverse complement strand
GCCGCCTGTACCGTGACGTCTACCTGCCCGCCGCGATGCCTGTAACTCATCCGGTGTGCTGCGAAGGCATCGCACTCGCCTTGCCGGCGGCCTCGGTGATCACTGGCCGCTCGGCGGCCACCCTGCGGGGGATCCCGTTAGCCCGTGCGACCGATCCAGTGGAGATCGTCGCCCCGTTGGAGACGCAGATCGCACGTCGTAGCGGCGTGGACGTCCGGCGCACCGACGTCGCCTCCCACGAAAAGACGCAGTGGTCGCGAATCGGTCTCGCCACGCCGCTACGGATGTCCCTGGACCTGATTCTCGACCGGGCGCTACCCGACGCGGTGGCTGACCTCGACGCGGTGCTGCGCACCGGGCTGATCGACCTTGGCCCACTTCGAAGGTTGGTCACTGAGCGAAGCGACCGAGGTATCGTCCTGGCTCGCCGCGCGGTCGAGTTGGCTGATCCGCGGGCGGAGTCTCGGCCGGAGTCACGGGTGCGGGTGCACCTGGTGCTCGCCGGCCTTGAGCCGCAACCCCAGTACGTGATCTGCGATTGGCAGGGTGTGATCGCGAGAGTGGACTTGGGTTTCCCCCGCCAGCGGCTCGCCGTGGAATACGACGGAGAATGGCATGGGGAGTGGCGGCAGATCAGCGCCGACCGCGAGCGTCTCAACCGACTGCAAGCCGCTGGCTGGGACGTCTTGTTCGTCACCGCCCGCCAACTCCGTGATCCCCGCAGCATGGTCGCCGCAGTCCGTACCGCCCTCGCAGCCCGTCCCACCCGCTGACCCGCGCCCGATATGGGGACATATCGGGGTTATTGGGGTCGTCATAGCCCCGATATGTCCCCATGTCGGGGGTGGCCAGTGGTCGCGGGGTGGCTGCTCGTGGCGGAGGGTGCTTGTGGCGGGGGGTCTGAGAGGATGGCGCAGTGTTGCAACGGATGGGGCGGTTTCGAGTGGTGAGGGTGTTCACCCGATTCGCCGCGGGGACGGTGGTTTCTACGGCATGCAGCCAGCTGACGTTTGTACTGCTGTTCGGCGTTGTCCAGGCTGGCGCAGCGGTGTCCGGGGCGGCGGCATTTCTCGCGGGTGCGATACCCAACTTTTTCATCCACCGGTTCTGGACGTGGCGACGCTCCGGCCCAGTGGAGATGCGCCGCGAACTGCTGCCCTACCTGGCGGTGATCACTTTCAGTGGCTTGGTGGCAACCGGCCTCACCACCGGCATTGATCGCCTGGTCAGCGGCGTCCTGCGGGACCACGTGGTGCACACCGCGGTCATCGCGATCGTCTACAGCCTCAGCTATCTGCCGCTCTTCGTGCTCAAGTTCGCCTTGCTGGATCGGTTGGTGTTCGGTTCTGACGACGCTGCGCGGCGGCGCCGGGCCCGAGTCTCTCGAGACCAGGTGCCGACCAGTACCCGGGCATAGCGCATGCCGTAGACCAGGTTGTTACCTTTTTTTGTCTTTCCCGCGGTGCGGCCCAGCATGGTCATGGGCTGCTCCAGCACCCGGTAGCCGTGCGAAATGACCCCGAGCAGTAGCTCCGAAGCCTGGTACTGAGCTTGCACCAGCGTGACGGTTTCGGTGACCTCGGCTCTCATGGCGCGAAACCCGAAGGATGTGTCGGTGAGCCGCTGCCGGGTCAGCACGCTGGCCAGCGCCGCAAACACACCCACGCCAAGGTGCCGCACCGGATCGGAGGTCTCCCGCCGGCCCAGGGCCCGCGATCCGGTGACGAAATCGGCCTCGTCGTCGATCAACGGTTGCAGCAGCAGCGGCAGCTCGGCCATGTCGTATTGACCGTCGGCGTCCGTGGTGACGACGTATCGTGCGCCGCCGCGCCGGGCCAGCGCGTAACCAAGCCGCAGCGATGCGCCCTGGCCCCGGTTGCTCGACAGTTCGCAGACTCGGGCGCCGTGTCGACGGGCTACCTCAGCGGTGCCGTCGGTGCACCCGTCGACAATCACCAGGGTGTCCACCGGCACACCGCAGCTCATCGGTGGAACGGCAGCGAGCACCGCGCCGATGCAGCGCTCCTCGTTGTAGGCAGCGATGATCACCACTACCGGGGCGAACGTCACCTCGCCTTCGGTCCTGGCGAACTCACGCACCGTCGCTGCATCCATTGCATCGGGGTACGGCTGCATCGGCGGATTGAGCTTGCGCCGTGGTCCCGGCCTGCACAGCGGACCGGTGAAGGCGGTAACACCCAACGCCCCCGCGATCGGCAGCAACACCAATCCGGGCAGCTGGTAGCGCCAAGAGAACTCGAAGGCCGCCGCTGTCATCAGCACTGTGACGCCGAGACCGGACACCAGCAGACTGGCGGCACGAATCCCCGACCGGCGGGCGTTGCCAATCCCGAACCCGCCGAGGAGTCCAGCCAGCAGTCCCAGCGCGAGCAACGGACCCGGGGTGTACCCGACGGTGAGCTGGTAACCGCGAAGCAGCTGAGCCAGCGGCCGGTTGACCCCGATCGCCACGCCACCGAACTGGAAGGCCCGGGCGTCGACTCTGTCCTGCATTCCGAAATACGGGTACGACGTCTGGAAGAACCACCGCTCCACCGGTACGTCGTTGACGTCGTCGACGCGAACCGGGCGGAAACCCTTCACGAAGTCCGTCAGGATCGCCGCCGCAAGATCGAGTGGCTGGTTGGCGAACACCGTGCGGGCAAAGGAGGCCTGGGTCGCGTCCATCGACTCGCCAGGAGCCAATGCGACGGTCATGGCCGGCGACGCGGGATCGTGTACGTAGTAGTCGACACCGAAGCGGTGATCGGGGGGCTCTGCCGGGCACACGGCACGTTCCGGCGTCCCAGGTGAGAACTGCTCGCAGTCTGCGATGACCGCGGCGCGGCCGTAGAGGACACCATCGCTGGCGCCGCTGATGCCCCAGATACCGGTCGTGATCCGGTAGTAACCCGCGTAACCGGTGAGCAGGATTGCGAAACCGGCGGACATCGCGGCTGCCCGCAAGCCGATCTGACGCCAACCGGTCCGGCTGGCCCACAGTGACCCGGCAACGATCAGGTAGGCCACCGCCGGAACCAGCATGGTGATTCCGACCAGCCGGACGATGACCGCGACGCCGATCAGGACACCCGCACTGGCAGCGTGCCAGGGCCTGGGTAACCCGTGCCAGGTCAGCACCCAGATCAGCACCACGAGCAGCGCCTGGAACCAGACGTCGGGCATGATGTTGTGCTCGATCTGCACCTGGTAGGCGTCGAGCAGCACCGGGACGGTGGCCAGCGCAGCCAGCCAGCGCCGGGCCCCGTGCCGCAGCAACAACTGGTAGATCATCACCGCGATGCCCAGCCCGAGCAGATGCTGTACCACGGCGACCGCACGCAGGCCACCGAAAGGCAACAGGAGCTTCAGGATGAGGTCGTAGCCGATCGGACGAAGCATGTCGGGACGCAGGTCATAGAGGTTGTCCAGGTAGCTGAATGAGTCGATGTAGAGGATCGCGGGCTGGTACGCCAGTACGGTGAGCACGCGTAAGCCAACACCGATCACCAGCACCACCAGCAGCACCCAGTGCAGGCGCAGCCACCGCGGTGCCCGGGATGCCACCATGAGGGCGCCAGAGTCTGAGGCGCCGGTCTCCGGTCGGGCTAGCAGTCCGGTCACCGCTGCGGTCCGCCTGCCGGGGCTGCGGCGGCGGCGATGAAGTCGTTCCACACCGTGGCCAGCCCGTCCACCAACGACACTGACGGTCGGTAGCCCAACTGCTCGCGCGCTCGACTGATGTCGACGATCACCGCGGGCATCTCGCCAGGCTGCGCCGAGACGTGCTCGGCGGGCAGCGGGCGGCCGGTTACCGTACGGACCACGTCGAGAAGCTCCAGCACGGTCACCGACTGACCGGAGCCCACGATGGCGGTACCCGTGAAGCGCCGGTCCCAGGCTGATTGCACCGCGGTCACGACATCATCGACGTGCACGAGGTCGCGTCGCTGCAGCCCGTCGCCATAGATCTGTATCCCCCGGCCGGCCAGCGCGGCGCGCATCATCCGCGGCACGAAGCTGTCCTTACGCCCCATCCCGGGACCGTAGATATTGGTGAAGCGCAGCGCGCAAGTGGCCATGCGGTAGGCACCCGCGTAGCCGCACAACAGCATCTCGGCCGCGGCCTTGGTGGCGCCGTAGGGCGTCAACGGGGCCAGCGGCACCGCTTCGCGCATCGTGGCGTAGCCGACGTCACCGACCACCGCGTTGGTCGACGCCATGATGAATCGCTCGACGCCAGCCTGCCGGCAGCCCTCAAGCAGATCCTGGGTCACCGCCACGTTCGCCTGATACACGGCGACCGGATGCTCCACCGAGCGCAGCACCGAGGTGATGGCGGCCAGGTGCACCACACCGGCCACATCACCGCCGTCCAACGCCTCGGCAATCAACCCTGGATCGGTGAGTTCACCAACGACGCTGCGGACCGCAGAGTCGGGGTGCGGATCGCGGTCAACCACGGTGACCGGATTACCCCGGCAGGCAAAAGCGGCAACGGCGGCACGACCGACGAAGCCGGCGCCCCCCGTGATCACGACCCGACCGGTCCCGGCTGGTGGAGTGGCCATCGGCGGGGAGCCTAGCTGGTCAATGAGCAGGCCAATTCGATCAGGGTCCGGGTAGCGAATCCGGTGCCGCCCGCGTTGACCTCGTCATAGCTCTCTTCGGCACGTGCTGGACCTGCGATATCCAGGTGTGCCCAGGGAAGCCCGCCAGTGAACTCCCGCAGGAACATCGCTGCCGTGACGCCACCAGGTCCTGGCGGGCACTGCCGCAGATCAGCGATATCGGAGCGCAGTGCGTCGGCGTGATCGTCGATCAGCGGCATCGGCCACCACAGTTCGCCGGCACCCTCGCCGGCGGCCTGGATGCGCTCGGCGAGCTCGCGCTCGGTCGCGAACAGTCCCCCGGTACGCAGACCCAACGACACCTTCATCGCCCCGGTCAGCGTCGCGACATCGACCAGCGTGGTGGGTTTCAGAGTGTGCACCGCGTGCGCCAACGCGTCGGCGAGCACAAGCCGGCCCTCTGCATCAGTGTTGGTCACCTCAGTGGTGGTGCCGTTCACCTGCCGCACCACGTCACCCGGACGGTACGCCGCACCGGACACGTGGTTTTCCGCACAGGGCACCAGGCCCGTGACCCGCAGCGGTAGCGCCAGTTGCCCGACGGCGAGCAGCGTGGCGATCACCGCCGCTCCCCCGGACATATCCGTGCGCATCAGATGCATGCCGTCAGCTGGCTTGATCGAGATTCCACCGGTGTCGAAGGTGATGCCCTTGCCGACCAACACCAGGTGTTCCTCTGCTGGGCTTCCGGGCGGATCCCAGACCAGCTCGAGCAACCGCGGGGGCCGGGCCGAACCGCCGCCGACCGCCAGCACTCCCCCGAAGCCGTGCTCGGCCAACCAGCGCTCGTCGCGCACGGTGGCCCGCAGACCCGACACGCCGTTAGCCAGTCGGGCAGCGGTGTCCGCGAGCCACGCGGGGTCCTTGTCGCCGCTCGGGGTATTGGCGAGGTCCCGGGCCAGCCCGGTAGCCCGACCGAGGACCTGCGCCCGGGCGACGGCCTCGGCAATTGGCCCTGCCCCGTCGCCGGGCGGTGCGATGAGCGCCACGGTGGTCATTGACGGCACGACGTCGCCGGCCGAGCCGGTGACGCGGTAGCGGTGCGATCCCACGACGCACCCCAGGGCCAGGGATGCTGCCTGGGGCGCTGTCGTGGCAGGCGGCAGGTGCACTTGCACAACCGCGCTGTTCGCCCGCTCCAAGCCAGCCCGCGCCAGAGCTGCACCGGCAGCCCGCCAGTGCGCCGCGCTGCCCTGTCCAGTGCCGACGAGCCAGCCGTGATCGGAACGTCCGGCGGCCGATGGCACGACCTGGGCCGAGCCCGCGGTGCCCGTCACCCGGTACCGGACTAGCCATTGCTCGTCCACGCCGAGCTCGTCGGCACCCGGACCTAAGATCAACTGCCCATTCGCCGGGGAGGGCGGCTGGCCAACCAGCACGGCATCAGGAACGCCCGGGTCGCGCCACGCCTGTACCCGGACCTCAACCAGCGGAGTCGGTATATCGGGTATCGCATGCACGGGCATCTCCGGACCAGTTCGTGGCGAGGCCTCGGCGCGCCGTGGCGTCAGCCGAGGCCACAGAACGACGGACGTAGTGCGCCTGACAGTCACTCCACGACGGCCCGCAGTTCCTCGGCAAGTTCGCCAGCCTCGTCCTTGGACAACTCGACGACGAGTCGCCCGCCGCCCTCGAGTGGGACGCGCATCACGATGCCCCGCCCCTCCTTCGTCACCTCGAGGGGACCGTCGCCGGTCCGGGGCTTCATGGCCGCCATAGCGTGCTCCCTCCGTACATTTCGTCACCGCAGCTGGCCACGCGACACCGGTGACCCCCTGCATTCTCCCCTATCGGCTCTGACGGCCGGAAAGCAACCGATCATCTCGTACCTGGATCCATCACACTGTCCACTTGGGACCCCCGGTTCACCAGCGCCAGAGCTCACCTGGCCGTGCGGCGGAAGCAGCCGACCAGGTGGTCATCGACCATCCCGGTGGCCTGCATGAGCGCATGGCAGGTGACCGGACCGACGAAGGTGAAGCCGCGGCGCCGCAGCGTGCTGGCCATCGCTTCGGATTCCCGGGTCCGGGCCGGCACGTCGGCCGTGGTGCGCGGCGCGGGGCGCCGGGTGTGGTCGGGCGCGAAGGACCACAGCAGAGCATCCAGATCCTCCCCCAGCTCGATCACTGCACGGGCATTGTGCACCGTCGCCTCGATCTTGGCTCGGTTGCGGACGATGGCTGCGTCGGCCAGCAGGCGGGTCACGTCGTCGACGGTGAAGGCTGCGACCGTAACGGGGTGGAAGCCGGCAAAGGCGCGCCGAAAGGCGTCGCGCTTGCGCAGGATCGTCAACCAGGACAGCCCCGACTGGAACGCCTCCAAGCTCAGCCGCTCGAATAAAGCCGCCTCGCCATGGAGGGGCACTGCCCACTCATCGTCGTGGTATACGCAGTAGTCGGGCGCTGAAATCGCCCACGGACAGCGCATCCGACCATCAGCTCCTGGCACTGGCTTCACTGCCGGGCCTCGAGCTCGGCCACCCGGGCGCGTAGCGCGTCGAGCTCGGTCGCGGTCCGCTGCAGCGCCCAATCCACCTCCGACATCCGATACCCCCGCAACACCAGGGAGAACCGGATGGCGCGCACGTCGTCGCCGACAATCGGTCCTGCCGGCAACCACGTCGGGGTAGCGTCGGGCGGCAGCGCGGTCAGTTCCTCGCCACGACCGAACACCAGCGAGGCGGTCAAAAACACCACTGCGGCCACCACCGCCGCGATGATGAGGTAGATCAGGACCGTGCCCACGTTCGGAGATCGTGGCACGTTGGTCGCTCATCAAGCGGAGCGGGCGGCGAGGACGTCGCGCATCGGCGGCCGCTCAGCGACCAGCACCCCGTTCTCGGTGGGCATGAAGCGGGAGCCGAGCTGGACGAACTGGGTGATGCCGGTAGACCCCGTTACCTCCGCCATTCCACACCGGGGCAGGGCTGCACCGAGAATCTGCCGGGACATCACGCCGAGCTCCAGCAACGAGCGGTTGCGGTGTTTGCGCACTCCGAGGTTCACCTGCGCCAGACCGTTGAGGCCGTAGTGGGTGTGGGTGTCGAGGAGTAGCCCGATCTCCACGCCGTAGCCGGCGGCGAAGAACACCGACTCCAGCAAAGCGCGAGTCGCCGCGTACTCGCCGCCCAGTGGTTGCACCACTCCAGCCAGCTCCGGGCGCAGCGCATTGAGCAGCGGCCGGGCCAGCAGCTCGGTGACCCTTCCTCCGCCGGTACCCGCTTCGACACTTTCAATCCGCAGCGGACGCCGGTAGAAACCCTTGACCAATTCGACTCGGTGTCCCGGCCGATGGGGCAGCAGCAATGGCCCCAGCAGCGCTGGCACGAACGCGGAATCGAAGTCGATCAGGTCGGAGTCGATAAAGACGAGCAGATCCCCCGAAGTGGCCGCTAGAGAGCGCCAAAGCACCTCGCCTTTGCCGGGCCACGGCTCCAGCTCGGGCAGCACATCGGTGCGATGCACCACCCGAGCGCCAGCCTCGCGAGCCACTTCAGCAGTCCGGTCGGTGCAACCCGAGTCCATCACCACCAGCTCGTCGACCAAACCGCCGACCAGCGGTCGCAGCTCCCCGACCAGTGCGCCTACCGTTGCCTCTTCGTTCAGCGCAGGCAACACCACGCTGACGGTGCGGCCCCGCTTGGCCGCGACAAGCTGCGCGACGGTCCAGGAGACGCTTTGCACGGTGGCTTCGCTGAACCACCGCCGGGTCTGCGGGAGCATACGATAAGTTCCCTTAGCTCGTTGCGCGCTTCGCAATCAAGGACTGTTCCCCATCACGACACTGACCATATCGACAGCGCGCCGAGCCTCCTTGACATTGCTACAGGAAAACTATGAATGTCCAGTCACGCTCAGAGTCCGTGATCCGGTCCGGGCGATGAATTCCTTCGCCATAGAAGTCGGCCTGCCGGGAAGTCGGGACACCCCGGCCGTACAGGTTCCCCATGTCGGGGGCCGTCAATGGGCGTCCTCCCAGGCCCGATAAGACTCCCCGACCAGCCGGACCACGTCGTCGACATCGTCAGTGATGTGCAGCAGAGCGAGCTCAGCTTCCCGGAGCTTGCCCTGCGCCGCCACCGTGTCGGCCAGCCACGAGTACAGCCCGCCCCAGTAGGCCCGGCCTAACAGGACGACGGGAAACTTGGTGACCTTCATGTTCTGCACCAAGGTGAGGGCCTCGAACAGCTCGTCCAAAGTGCCGAACCCGCCGGGCAGGCAGACGAAGGCTTGGGCGTACTTGATGAACATGGTCTTACGGGTGAAGAAATAGCGGAAGTTGATTCCGAGATCTACCCAGGGATTCAGCCCCTGTTCGAAGGGCAGCTCGATGCCCAGTCCCACCGAGAGTCCGCCTGCCTCGGACGCTCCGCGGTTGACCGCCTCCATGGTGCCGGGGCCGCCACCGGTGATCACCGCGAAGCCGGCGTCGGCCAGCGCGGCGCCAAGCGCGCGACCGGTGGCGTACTCGGGGTGGTCGCGGTGGGTGCGTGCCGAACCGAAGACAGTGACCGCGCGGGGCACCTCGGCGAGGGCGCCGAAGCCCTCGACGCACTCGGCCTGGAGCCGCATTACCCGCCACGGGTCGGTGTGCACCCAGGCGCTGGGGCCACGCGAGTCGAGCAGCCGCTGATCGGTGGTGGTCGCCTCATGACGGCGGTCCCGCCGCAGCACCACCGGTCCGCGCTGCCTCTCCCGGGGATGCTCCTCATCCGCCCCGTTCGGGCCCGACCCATTCACCGTCATATCACGCAGCCTACGGCTGGGGTCGTGAGTGGCGTTCAGTGCCAGAACACTGTTACGCACTCACGAGCAGGTAGCGGCGCAGCAACTCCGTGCAGGCGGTGATGTGATCGGTGCGCACGTGCTCATCGCGGGTGTGCGCGAGGTTGGGGTCGCCTGGTCCGAAGTTCAACGCGGGGATCCCCAGCGCGGCGAAGCGGGATACGTCCGTCCAGCCGTATTTCGCGACCGGGGCGAGCCCGATGGTGGCCAGGAACTGCTGGCTTGCCGGCGCGTTCAAACCCGGTAGCGCTCCGCAGGCACCGTCGGTGAACTCGAGCTCGAAGCCGTCGAGCACCTCGCGAACGTGCTGCTGGGCGTCGGCCAGCGAGCGGTCCGGCGCGAACCGGAAGTTGATCTGCACCTCGCAGGCGTCGGGGACGACGTTGCCGGCGACTCCACCGGAGATGCCTACCGCCTGCAGTCCTTCCCGGTAGGTGCATCCGTCTATCTCGACGTTGCGCGGCCGGTAACCGGACAGCCGGGCCAGCACGTCGCCGGCAGCGTGAATCGCGTTGTCGCCCAGCCACGACCGAGCACTGTGGGCGCGCCGCCCCGCCGTGCGCACGGTGACCCGCAGGGTGCCCTGGCAGCCGGCCTCGACCAGGCCACTGGTGGGTTCGGCGAGGATCGCCAGCTGCGCCGCCAACCAGTCGGGACGCTCCCGCTCGATCCGTCCCAGCCCGTTGCGGGCCGCCTCGACCTCCTCGCAGTCGTACAGCACCACCGTCAGATCGCACGCGGGCTCTGGCACTGTGGCCGCCAGGTGCAGGATCATCGCGTCGCCGGACTTCATGTCCGACGTGCCGCAGCCGTAGAGCAGGTCGCCGTCGCGCCGGGAAGGCAAGTTTCCGGCGACCGGCACCGTGTCCAGGTGCCCCGCGAGCAGCACCCGCTGCGCACATCCCCGGTCGGTACGGGCCAGCACCGTATTGCCCGAACGCAGCTGCTGTAGGTGCGGCGCCTGCGCGCCCAGCGCCCGCGCCACCGCATCGGCCAACAGCTCCTCTTCACCCGACACGCTGGCGACATCCACCAGCGCCGCGGTCAGCTCCACCGGGTCAGCTGTCAAGTCCAGCTCTACGTCCACGGGTGCGACGGTAGCGCCGCCACACCGGCCGCTGCCCGCCTGCCCACTACTTGATCACGGTTCTGTGCCGGCAGGGGCATTTCGGACTGCAGCAGGGACATTTTTTGTGGTGCCGGCACGCAAATCGTGATCAGCCACTCCTGGCCGCTAACGTGGCCTGTCGTGGGCCATCAACCGATCACTTCGGCGCACGGCGTGGGGCTGGCAACTCTCACCCCCGCCGGCGCCGTGCTGGACACCTGGTTCCCGAGCCCGGCGCTGGGCCTGCCACCAGACACCGAGATCGGCACCGTACGGGTAGCGCTGAACGAGGTGGCTGAGGAATTCGCCGCGCTGCTGGGCCCGGACCCAGCGCGTGGTGTCGAGCTGGTGGCGGTGCGCACCGTGGTGCCGGATCTGCAGGCGCCACCAGCCGATGTGCACGACATGTACCTGCGCCTGCACCTGCTGTCGCACCGCCTGGTGGCGCCGCGCTCGATTAACCTCGACGGGGTTTTCGGGCTGCTGCCCAACGTGGTGTGGACCAACTTCGGTCCGTGTCCGGTGGCGGGCTTCGAGGCCACCCGGATGCGGATGCGCCAGCTCGGCGTGGTCACCGTCTACGGGGTGGACAAGTTCCCTCGGATGGTCGACTACGTGGTGCCCTCCGGAGTGCGGATCGCCGACGCCGATCGGGTCCGGCTGGGCGCGCACCTGGCCGCCGGCACGACGGTGATGCATGAGGGATTCGTCAACTTCAACGCAGGCACGCTGGGCACCTCGATGGTGGAGGGCCGGATCTCCGCCGGAGTGATCGTCGGTGCGGACTCCGATCTGGGCGGCGGCTCGTCGATCATCGGGACGTTGTCAGGCGGCGGCAAGGAGCAGATCTCGGTGGGCCGACGCTGCCTGGTCGGCGCCAATGCTGGGATCGGGATATCGCTGGGCGACGACTGCGTGGTGGAGGCCGGTCTGTACGTCACCGCAGGAACGAAGGTGACGCTGCCCGATGGCGCCGTGGTGAAGGCCCGGGAGCTATCAGGTGCGGGCGGGATTCTCTTTCTCCGGAACTCCCTGACCGGCGCCGTGCAGGCGGTACATCGCAAGGGCAAAGCCGGTATCGAGCTCAACGCCATGCTCCACTCCAACGACTGATGCCGATCAGCTACCAGCCTTGGAACCACTAAGGTCGAGGCGATGAGCGCCGTCACCCATGGCCACCACGTCAGGTCCCTGCGACCCGTTCGACAAGGCAAACCGGTGAAGCTGGGTGATCCGGTCCGGTCCCGACCGTCTGATCCGACAGTGCACCAGCTGCGTGCCGCGCTGGATACCCGGCTGCGTGCGCTGCTCGCCCATGACCCCGGGACCCGAGTGGGTGAGGACCCAGAAGAGCTGCACCAAATGCGGGTTGCGGTGCGCCGGATGCGGGCCATGCTCAAAGCCGCCCGCTCGCTTCTGGATCGGAGTTGGGCCGATGATCTGCGCGCCGAGCTGGGCTGGTTGGGCCGGGCGTTGGGACCGGTCAGGGACGCCGATGTGCTTGTCGAGCGCCTTCGCGGCCGGGCAGCGGTATTCGACGACACCCGCCGTGAGGCGGTGGAGACCCTGATCGAGGCGCTGGTGGCCGACCGGCAGACCGCTCGTGCCGAGATGCTCGCCGTTCTGGGTAGCCGCCGCTACACCGCCTTGCTGCGGCGGCTGGCGCGGGCGGTGTCTGGACCGTTGCCCACTCCCCACGGCCGCCCCGCCGGTGGGTCACTGATCGAGCTGGTCCGCATCGAGTACCGCAGGCTGTCCAAGGCGATGCGGGCCGCCGGGGAGGATCCACCCGACGAGGTTTTGCATGCACTGCGTATCCAGGGCAAGCGGTTGCGCTACACCGGCGAGCTGGTCGCCGCCTCAGGTCGCAAGGCCGAGCGCGCACCGGTGCGCAAGCTGGTGGCGTCGACGGTCGCACTGCAGGACCTGCTGGGTGAGCACCAGGACGCCTGCGTAGCGCAACATCGGGTGATGCTGTTGCTCGACGGTCTCGGCGACGGGGTCGACGTCGACGTGGCCTTCGCCGCCGGGCGGCTGGTGGAACGCGAGGATGTCAGCCGGATGGAGATGCGACAATCCTGGCCGGCCGCGTGGCAGCAGGTGCGGCACCGAGCCCAGTCGCTGCAGCCCACTGGCTGAGCACTTCTTGACATGGCCGACAGCAGGTCGGATCGACCGTTACGGCAGCGCCAACCGGGAAAGCCGGTGTACCGCGGCAGCGATCCGCTCGTCGCTCGCGGTCAGCGCGACGCGGACGTGCCGGGCACCGGCGGGACCGTAGAACTCGCCGGGGGCGACAAGCACGCCAAGTTCTGCCAGCCGGGTGACCGTGTCCCAGCACGGCTCGTCCGCGGTGCACCAGAGGAACAGCCCACCCTGCGACTGTTGCACCCGCAGTCCCGCTCGGTCCAAGGCGGGTCGTAGCAGCTGCCAGCGCTGGGCGTAACGGTCCCGTTGCTGCGCGACGTGCGTGTCGTCGGATAGCGCGGCCACCATTGCCTGCTGCACCGGCCGGGCGACGATCATCCCGGCATGTTTACGCACCGCGAGCAGGCCGGCGACGAGATCCGGATCACCGGTCACGAAACCAGCCCGATAGCCGGCGAGGTTGGACGACTTCGACAGCGAATGCACTGCCAGCAGGCCGCGGTGGTCCTCTCCGGACACTCGCGGGTGCAGCACCGACACCGGTTGTGCCGTCCAACCCAGCGCGAGATAGCACTCGTCAGACGCCACCACCGCGCCGATCTCCCGAGCCTGCTGTACCACGCTGGCTAACCCGGAAGCGGACGCGACGTCGCCGGTGGGATTGCTCGGCGAGTTCAGCCAACGCAGCCGGGTACCTGGCGCAGCGGGCTCAGTATCGGCAAGCCGAACCGTGGTGGCCCCGGCCAGCTGTGCACCGATCTCGTAGGTCGGATAGGCCAGTTCGGGCAGCGCGACAACATCACCGGGGCCGAGACCGAGCAAGGTGGGCAGCCACGCCACCAGCTCCTTGGATCCCATCGTGGGCAGTACCGCCTCGGCCGGCACACCCGTGATCCCGTACCGGCGCGCCAGCGCTGCGACGGCGGCCTGGCGAAGCTCGGGCGTGCCGTGCGTGGCCGGATAGCCAGACAGCGCCGACGCCGACGTCAGCGCTTCTCGCAGAACCTCGGGAACCGGGTCCACCGGGGTGCCGACCGACAGGTCCACCACCCCGCCGGGGTACTCGCTCGCACGCCGGGCAACGGCGGCGAGGCTGTCCCAGGGAAAGTCCGGAAGGTCCAGGCGCGCGCGGGCGCCCAAAGTCATCCGCGCGTCACTCCTCGTTCTGCGGTGGCAGCTCGGCGACTATCGGCGGGTCGTCGTTGACCACTCCGACCTTCGAGGCACCCCCGGGCGAGCCCAGCTCGGCGAAGAAGTCGGCGTTGGCCTTGGTGTAGTCCTTCCACTGCTCCGGAACGTCGTCCTCGTAGTAGATGGCCTCCACCGGGCAGACGGGCTCGCAGGCACCGCAGTCGACGCACTCGTCGGGCTGGATGTAGAGCATCCGGGCGCCCTCGTAGATGCAGTCAACGGGACATTCTTCGATGCACGATCTGTCCATGACGTCCACGCACGGCTCTGCGATCACATATGTCACGGGGTTTCTCCTGCTCCTCACTGCGGTACCCGCACCGGGCCGTCTACCTGCACAGTATCTCCGTCTGCCTAGGCGCTGCCCAACGACCCCGCCAGTCACGAGCGGGCGAATGCGCGACCCAGCACGACAGCGGCCGGTACCAGGCCAGCGCCCAGCAGCAGGACCGGGCGCAGGTCCAGGGGGACTACCACGTCACCACCCGGTCCGCCGAAGCCCAGGACCCCGAGAGTGAGCACCCAGACCACCAGGGGGATCGAGGCCACCGCGCGGGGGCCACCCAGCTCTGCCGCGATTCGCACCAACCATGGGGTGCTCACCGCGGCAAGCACGATGGTGATCGGCACCGGCACCGCGCCCACCCGCAGTGGGAGGTACAGCAACTCCACCGCGGCCAGCATGAGCGCATCGAAGACCAGCACCACCAAGGTGACGCGCGCAAGCACGGTCACTGAGCCAGACCGCCGAAAAGGTCGTCGTGCGAGCCGGTGGCCGCGCCGTGCGCGAGGGTGAAGTACTCAGTGTCCGATACTGGCCGGGCCACCCCGTCGGATAGCGCGTACGCAGCGTGAGGGCCCTGTGTCCAGACCCTGATCTGGGTGGCGTGGGCGCGCATCGCCTCGAGCATCGCGCCGCGGTGCGCGCTGATGTCCAACGACGTGGTCACTTCGGCATCGGGAACCCCGGGTAGGCCCTCCACGGCGCCGTCCACCACGGGCAGCGGGAAGGGCAACCCAGGCGTCGCTCGGAGTGCGGCGATCCCGTCAGCCACCGCCGAGGCCGGCCGCACCGCCCAGAACACCCGGGCTACCTCGGGTATCCGCGACGCCGCGGCCATCGTCACATAGTGGGCCCGGACGTGATCGGGATGCCCGTAGCCACCGTCTGGACCGTAGCTCACCACGACCTGAGGACGCACCTGGTCGAGCACCTCTACCAGCGCGTCGACCTGCTCATCGAGCAGCCCGGCGGCGAATGCCCGCGGGTGCAGATCCGCCGGCGTGCTGGCCCTGGCACCGGGTTCTGTCACCATGCCGGAGTCGCGCCACCGGCCGATCCCGCCGAGGAACCGCTGGTCGGTGACGCCGAGCACGGCACAAGCCGCGTGCAGCTCGGCCACTCGGTAGCCGCCGAGCTGGTCGGCAGCACCGGCGGCCAGGCCGCGCAACTCGTCGATGATCACCTCGCCCTGCTCACCGAGTGTGCAGGTCACCACGGTCACGGCAACCCTAGCCGCGACGTACCGCGCGATCGTCCCGCCAGTCGACAACGTCTCATCGTCCGGATGCGCGTGCACCACCACTAACCGCCGCGACGCGCTCATCCGCCCTCCCCCCGCATTGCGCGGGCTGAGCGGGATAAATCATCGCCGATGAACAAGATCGGCCCCGAGACGAGCACGCGGCGTACTGCATAGGCGAGCATCGATGTCTTCCTGCTGCAGGGTTGCACTCAGTCCGGCTGCGCACGTGACGCCGCAGCGGCCGTAGCGTACGTCGGCCCACCGTGACAGCCCGGTAAGATACCCGGTGTAGATCATCGCCTTGGTCGGGGCTCGCTACCCAGCTCCAGCGTTTGTTGACGAGCACCGCGCTGCCGACGGCGCGGAGGGCGGGTGTGCGCGACTGGGATGGGCGCGAGTCCGCATCCGCGAGGCGACGGTGAGGGTCGCCCAGACCACCTTGCCGTTGGGACGCCGGGATGCCGTTCCCCATCTCCGGCTGAGCTTGTCGACAAGTACCAGGCCACGGCCGCCGGCTGCGCGGAGGCCGGGCACGCGCAGCAGAGGTGGGCGCGGGTCCGCATCGGCCACCGCGATCGTTAGCACGTCGCTGCGCAGCTGCAGGCGCAGCCAACCCTTCGAACGCGCGTGGTACACCATATTGTCGGTCAGCTCCGAAGCAATGACCTCGGCGGCGGCGACCATTCCAGGAAGCCCCCACTCGTGGCAGGTCTGCTCTACCAGCTGCCCGGCCAGCCGCGCGCTACCCAGGTCGCATGGCAGCTCCGTCTGACGCCAGCGACGCGGGGGTGCAGCGTTGAGATCCTCCAGCGCCTCGCTGAGGCTGCGGTAGGTCGGGACGAACCGCGGCGCGGCGCTGAAGTCGAGTGGTGGTCGCGCCGCGGCCAGGATGAGCGCCACACCCGGCCAGTCGCTGATGCGATCACGCACGGTGGGAAAGACTGTCAGCAACGACGCAATGGCCGCCCGCATGCCGGACAGGTCCACGACGATCGCCGCGGGTTCCTCGGCCGCGTACTCGACGAGGCCATCCCGCAACCGCTCATAGGTCTTCGGAATCAACTCTCCCACTGGCCGCACCACCAGGATGCGACCTAGGAAATGTGTTTCGAGGACAAGAGTGGCCGTCATGTCAGGTTGTGGGTTCCCACGACGCCCACGCCATTATCCGTACTACCGGACCGACTCGCCATTTGACCCACCCCAATCATCGACGCTGACGTACCCGTGTTCGGCTCGGGTCCGCCTCAAACTGTGCGCGGTGTTGAGTAGCCCGCTCGAAGGGCGCCTATACCTGCCATCCGGTGGCGTGTGTATGACTTCAGCAGCCTCCCCCTGTCCTGGCGAATCGTGTCGAGCGCGAGCAGTCCTGTCAACGAGTGAATCAGGTTTAGCCTGGCAGCTGAACCAGCTATCGGATGAAGATGACGCGGGGTAACTCTCGGTGGCTTGCGCTATATCGTGCGGAGTGTGGACAGCCTCGTGGATCTGCAGGTAGCCGAGCTCGGTCCCGATGCACGCGTCGTCTCAGTGACCGGTGAGGTGGA
>JAODNG010000397.1 GCA_025465385.1 Pseudonocardiales bacterium | reverse complement strand
CCCCCGCACCGAACTACGGGCAATTACCGCCGCGACCTACCACCAAGTGTGGTGGCCGGCCCATGACGAACTCCTCTATGGCGAGGACCGGCTGCCGGTGTGGGATACCCGCGCGAAAACGTTCGCTGACCCCGACACCGGGGCACCGTTGCCGACC
This sequence comes from Pseudonocardiales bacterium, assembly GCA_025465385.1. Taxonomy (GTDB): domain Bacteria; phylum Actinomycetota; class Actinomycetes; order Mycobacteriales; family Pseudonocardiaceae. The sequence goes on along the minus strand of JAODNG010000397.1, from coordinate 11,028 downwards.
TGGGATCAGGCGGGTGAGGGGCTGACCGAACCTGCACACGTCGTCCGGTTCGGGGCGCAGGTACATGTCAAGGGCATCCTAGGTGGCACCGAGGAAGCCGGTCGCCACGTCGGCTACCTCACGAAATACCTGACCAAAAGCGTCGGGCAAGCCGCTGGGCTCGACGAGCACGCCACCAACGCGCAGCGCGACCACGCCCGGCGACTGCACGCCGAACTGAGCATCACGCCGTGCTCATCGCGGTGTCCGGTGTGGTTGCTCTACGGAATCCAACCCCGCGGCGCCCGCCACTCCATGACACCGGGGCGGTGCAAAGGCAAGGCCCACCAGCCCGAACACCTGGGTATCGCCGGCCGTCGCGTCCTCGTGTCCCGCAAGTGGTCCAACAAGAGCCTGGATGACCACAGCGCCGAACGCGGCGCCTTCGTTCGGCAACTCCTCGAAACCGCCGGTATCCAGCCCACACACGGCCCCGACGGCGGGCCGTACAGATGGGAACGGCCCGCACCCTCCGACCCTGACGTGCCACCCCGACCCGTCCTGCTCCTGCACGCCGTCGCCGAACGACAGCGATGGAAAGCCGAATACACCGCCGCCCAATTGGCCGCGAACGGCCCGCCACCCGGTAACCGTTCCGCAACCAGCGACCAAGCCGCGTGAGTGCGACAGGGAGGGACAGCCATGGACAACGTGACCCCGCTATCGCCCCCCGGCAAGGGTCTGACGCGCTCTGATTCGAACGGAGGGAAGCGCGGTATGACCGACTTCGACGGGTTACCCGTCCTCACTCCAGCGGCCCGAGCTGTGGAACTGCTCGGCATCAGTCGTGCCTCGGCCTATCGATACGCCGAGTCCGGCGAGTTGCCGGTCAAGCGGCTCGGTGGCCACGTCTTCATCGTTCGGGACCGACTTCGCGACCTTCTGGAGGCGGCGTGAAGGGCCATGTTCAGCGGCGCGGAAAGACCTACCGCTATTTCTTTGAGGGTGACGCCGACCCGCTGACCGGCAAGCGTCGTCAAGTAGCCAAGGGCGGTTTTGCCACAACGGTAACCCCCCTGAGCCGCGGGGTTACCGCAGCTACCGAGACCACCAACCCCACCACAGGAGGACCGCGACCGTGAGCACCCACGCCACGCAGCCCAGCGCCCTCCGGATCGGCAAAGGAGGCAGTCCACGTACCCGGCTGACCATTGCAGATATTTGCGCAGACCTGGCGGTCTCACGCTCCACCTTCTACGAATGGCGAGCTAAGGGCCGAGGCCCGCGTTGCATCAAACTCCCGAACGGAGATATTCGCATCAACCGCGCCGAGTACGAACGCTGGCTGACCACCCTAGAAGAGGCCGCCTGATGAATTGCAGCTACGACGTCCGGATCTGGAAAACTGAGCAATACAGCGGTCCCCGCGGAACCACTCATAAGGTACGGTGGGCAGTTGCCGGACAACGCCGTAAGAAATCTTTTCGCACGAAGGCGCTCGCTGACAGTTTCCGCTCTGAGCTCGTCTCGGCGCAGCGCAAGGGGGAGGCATTCGCAGTCGAGACCGGGTTGCCAATATCGATAGTGCGACGTGAGAGCGAGATGAGCTGGTTCGATTTTGCCTGTCAGTACGTAGATAGCAAATGGTCGTTGCTCGCCGGGAACTCTCGAAGGAACACGGCGCAAGCGCTGGCTACGGCAACGCTCGTGCTACTCACTGGTGCACGTGGTCGACCCGAGACCAGTCTGTTGCGGACAGCTCTGGTATCGTGGGCATTCAATACTCGTACCAGGTCGACTATGACGGCACCTGCTGATATACGTCAGGCACTCGACTGGTTGTCACGTAATACCCATCCCGTAGGCGATCTGGCAGAAGCGGAGATCACTCGTCGGATAATGGACGCCTTGACGAGAACAAGCGATGGAAAGCCCGCGGCAGCTAGCACTATTCAGCGGAGGCGAGGCGTGATTGTCAATGCGCTAGGTCAAGCCGTTGAACGGAAGCTTTTACTTAGCAATCCTGCCACCTCGCTGTCCTGGACCGCACCCAGAACCGTTAAGACTGTCAATAAGAGGGTGGTGGTCAATCCGACACAGGCGCGAGCACTGCTTGAATCTGTGCATGACCAGGGACCAAGTGGTGCCGGATTAGTCGCGTTCTTCGCAGTCATGTATTACTCCGCACTTCGGCCGGGAGAAGCGCTCAATCTCAGGAAAACGAACCTTTTGCTTCCCGACGTGGGCTGGGGAGAGCTGATGTTTGACCAGTCCTGCCCCTCGGTCGGGACGGCATGGTCGGACAGCGGTACCCGTCGAGAACAGCGACAGCTCAAACACCGCGCAAAAGGTGACACCCGCTCCGCTCCCTGCCCTCCCGACCTTACCCAACTACTCCATGACCACCTAAGCAGACATGGGACTGACTCCGAGGGCCGACTATTTCGGGGAGTCCGTAGCGGGCGCGAGTTGGAAGAAAGCACTTATCACCGGGTGTGGCGAAAAGCTCGCCATGCGGCGCTCACCGCCGAGGAATACGCCTCACCGCTCGCACGCCGGCCCTACGACCTCCGCCACGCCGCGGTGTCCACGTGGCTGAACGCGGGGGTACCGCCTACCCAGGTTGCTGAGTGGGCAGGGCACAGCGTCGCGGTCCTGCTCCAGACCTACGCGAAGTGCCTCGCAGGGCAGGAGGAGCTGGCGAGGAAGCGGATCGAGGCCACGCTGCACGAGACGTAGCCCGCGGTGCACAACGTGGGCACGTATAGGGCACGGCCAGCCGTTGAGTACCGGATTTTGCTGGACACAGCCGGATACCCCCCGAGGACCCTGTGACCTCATTCAACCAGGCCACAGGGCATTCGGAGTGGTAGATATGGGTGCCCCCGGTGGGATTCGAACCCACACTGCGGCCCTTTTAAGGGACCTGCCTCTGCCGGTTGGGCTACGGGGGCGTTCGCCAAGGGTAACCGTGCCGCCTGGGGGCGGATCAAGAACCCGATCTGTCGACGCTGTTCATCGAGCAGCGGGAGCCCTTCTGAGCCGAGGCCGCGTATGCACCGACGGTCACGGCCGGGAATCAACATTGAGAGGTCCAGGTCGATGTCCCTGCTGTCGGTGTCTTCACCTCGGGCGGCACTTCCGACGACACGCACGTTGTCAGCTCCGCGCTCATTGAAGGCTCCCAGCGGAGGGCTGTTCGGGTGCCACGCGGCGCGGCTGCCATAGGCGATCAAGCAGGGGCTGCGATCCCGGCTAGGTCGATCGCCCGGCGCAGCACGTCGACCAGCATGGCCGGGGTGAGCCGACCGGTGAAGGTGTTCTGCTGGCTGACGTGGTAGCAGCCGAGCAGGTGCAGCCCGTCCAGGGCGACCTCGGTGCCGTGCCCGAAATGGGGCCGCGGGGTGGGTACCGGCCAGCCGACGGCGCTCAGCGCGGGCAAGAGTGCCTGCCAGCCGAAGGCGCCGAGCACGACCACCGCGCGCAACGTCGGGCGCAGCAGCTGCAGCTCTCTGATCAGCCACGGGCGGCAGGTATTGCGCTCGGTGGGGGTGGGTTTGTTGGCCGGGGGTGCGCACCGTACCGGGGCGGTGATCCTGGTGCGGTGCAGCGTCAGTCCGTCACCGCGGTGGGTCGCGATCGGCTGGTTAGCCAGGCCCACCGCGTGCAGCGCGGCGTAGAGCACATCACCGGAGCGGTCGCCGGTGAAGATCCGGCCGGTCCGGTTGCCGCCGTGTGCAGCCGGCGCGAGACCGACGATGGCCAGCGCAGCGTCGGGTGGTCCGAAGCCTGGAACCGGACGCCCCCAGTAGGTCTCATCACGGTAGGCGGCGCGCTTGTCGGCGGCGACTTGCTCCCGCCAGGCCACCAGCCGCGGGCAGGCCCGGCACCGGGTGATCTCATCGTCTAGCGTGTCCAGCTCGGTGCCCATCAGACGAGGCCGAGCGCGATGCCATCGAGGATGTCGTGCTCGCTGATCACCAGCTCGCTGATCCCCGCCCGGGTATGCAATTCCTCGGCGAGCACCCGCACTATGAGTGCACCGCCGGCGATCACATCCACCCGGCCGGGGTGGATGACCGGGTTGGCTGCCCGCTGCTGGTGCGTCGACGCGAGCAGGTGCTCTGCGGTGGCTCGCACCTGCTGCATCGACAGCCGGGACAGGTGGGTGCGCCCGGGATCGTAGGCGGGCAGCTGCTGGGCGATGGCGGATAGCGTGGTGACGGTGCCAGCGACGCCGACCCAGGTGCGGGCCTTCTCCACCGGTACCTCGGCGAACGCTTGCTGCAAGGTTTCCGCCGCGAAATGCTCAGCAGCGCTGATCTCGTCAGCTGTCGGGGGGTCGCCACGGAGGTGCCGCTCGGTGATCCGGACACAGCCGATGTTCACCGAGCGTGCCGCCGTGACATCCGCCCGCACACCATCCCAATGGCCCAGCACCACCTCGGTAGACCCGCCACCGACATCGACGATCAGAAACGGACCGTCAGCGGGGTCCAGGCCGCCGACCGCCCCGGTGAAAGATAACCGCGCCTCCTCGTCTCCGGTGATCACCTCAGCGTCGGTGCCGAGGGTTCGGCGGACCATTGCGAAAAACTCCTCCCGGTTCGCGGCGTCGCGGGTGGCGGAGGTGGCCACCATCCGGAGGCGCTTCGCCCCGGCGCGCCGCGCGAAGGCGGCGTAGTCAGCCAGGGCCAGCCGAGTGCGCTCCAGCGCATCTGGGGCCAACCGACCAGTGGCATCGACGCCCTGACCGAGCCGCACGATCCGCATCTCTCGATGCACGTCACTCACCGTGCCGCCCCCGACGTCCGCCACGAGCACCCGGATCGAATTCGTCCCACAGTCAATCGCCGCTACCCGCACCATCCCCACCTTCCTCCGCGCCCCGCATTCAGCGGGGTGATCGGGCACCTTGTAGCCCGCTGAGCCCCGCTGAATGCGGAAATACGCAAGGGTCGGGGAGCCACCAGGTGCCGATCTCGGCCAGCGTTTCGTCGCCGAAGGGATTGACGCCGGGGCCGCGGGCTAGGGCGTGCGCCACGTGGACGTGGAGGCATTTCACCCGGTCTGGCATGCCGCCGGCGCTGACCCGGGTGCCCAGTGGTTGCACTGCGTCACGCTCGGCCAGGTACGACTCGTGCGCGGTCCGGTAGGTCTGGGCGAGCTGCGAATCCGTCGCGAGCCGTTCGGTCATCTCCTGCATCACGCCGGCAGCCTCGATCCGCGCCACCAAGCCGGCGAGGCGGCGGCAGGTCAGGTAGTAGAGGGTGGGAAAGGGGGTGCCGTCATCCAGCCGCGGCTGGGTCTGCACCACGCTGGGCAGCCCGCACGGGCAGCGGTGCGCGACCGCCCGCAGCGCCCGCGGCGAGCGGCCCAACTGCGCCGCGACAGCCTCCCAGTCGGCGCGGTCCACCGACTCACCCACTATTGATCGACTTCCAGAGTTGCCCGTACCAGGGCTGTACAGACGACTGGACAGTGCCGGTACCGCCAGCGCTGTCGGTCGCGACCGTGCCGGGCGGAAGCTGCACCAGGTACGGCGCTTCGCCCGGCAGCACATAGCGCAACCGCTCGCGGGCCTGGGTCTCGATGTGCTGCGGGTCGGCCAGCAGGCCGCGGCGGCGCTCCAGCTCGGCGATCTTGTCGGCCAGGATCTGTTGTTGCTCGTAGACCGCTGCCAACTCGGCGCGCTGGCCCACATAATTGCGCAGCGGCACCGACACGCTCAGCATCAGCACACAGACCAACGCCGCGAGCAGCGCCGCACGGCGTCCAGTGGTGATGCCCACGGCATATCCGACCCGCCGTGCCAGCGGACCGGGCGGCACTGTGCCCTGGGGCATACGGCTGCGCCTGGCACCGCCCATCGGGCTTAGCCTTCCGCAGCGTTCCGGGCGAACGCCAAGTCCCCGGCGTAGCGAGCGGCGTCGCCGAGGGTCTCCTCGATGCGCAGCAGCTGGTTGTACTTCGCCACCCGCTCTGACCGCGCCGGGGCGCCGGACTTGATCTGCCCACAGCCGATCGCCACCGCAAGGTCCGCGATCGTGGTGTCCTCCGTCTCGCCGGAACGGTGGCTGAGCATGCAGCGGTATCCGTGGGACTGCGCCAGCGCCACCGCGTCGAGCGTCTCCGACAGCGTGCCGATCTGATTGACCTTCACCAGCAGCGCGTTAGCTACCCGGCGGGAAATCCCCTCCTCCAGGCGCTCTGGGTTGGTCACGAACAGATCATCGCCGACAATCTGCACCCGATCACCGAGCTCCGCGGTGAGCCGCGCCCAGCCATCCCAATCATCTTCGGCCAACGGGTCCTCGATTGACACCAATGGATAAGCGTCGAGCAGCCCGGTGTAGTAGTCGATCATCTGCTCGGCGTTGCGGGCGCTGCGCTCGAAGCGGTAGACGCCGTCGGCAAAGAACTCGGTCGCGGCCACGTCCATCGCGAGTGCGATGTCCCGCCCGAGGGTGTAACCAGCTTTGTCCACCGCGCTGGCGATCAGGTCCAGCGCGTCGGTATTCGCAGGCAGATCGGGTGCGAAACCGCCCTCGTCCCCGAGCCCGGTGGATAACCCGTTGGCCTTGAGCACGGACTTCAGTGCGTGGTAAACCTCGGCGCCCCAGCGCAGCGCCTCGCGGAACGACTCCGCACCGATCGGAGCGATCATGAATTCCTGGACGTCGACTCCGGTGTCGGCATGCGCGCCGCCATTGAGAATATTGAGCATCGGGACCGGCAACACGTGCGCGTTGACACCACCCACATAGCGGAACAGCTCGAGACCGCTGGACTCCGCGGCCGCCTTGGCGACCGCCAGCGAGACCCCGAGGATCGCGTTGACGCCCAGCCGGGACTTATCGGGTGTGCCGTCGAGGTCCACCAGCTTCTGATCGACTACTCGCTGTTCGATCGCCTCGACGCCGACGAGCTCGGGCCCGATCTCATCCAGCACCGCCGCGACCGCGCCCTCAACACCTTTACCCAGGTAGCGCTTCGGATCACCGTCACGCAGCTCGACCGCCTCGTGGCGCCCGGTAGAGGCCCCGGAGGGCACCGCGGCATGGGCCAGCGTGCCGTCATCGAGTGCGATCTCAACCTCGACAGTGGGGTTCCCGCGCGAATCCAGGATCTCGCGGGCTCCTACCTCCTCAATGACGGCCACAGATTCGCTCCTCGTCAGGTGGGCACGCAACAGCCTAACCGCGGTCGGGCGCACTCGGTCGGAGGCGCGCGCCCGATGATCGCCAGCCGCCTACCAAGCGGCCCCGCGATCGAGTACGAGGGCTCGTGCAACAGCACGTGTCCGCGTACCGTTGGAGCGACCATGACAGCCGCCGACCGCCCCCGGGACGTCGTCGAGCAGTTCCGGCTCGCTGAGGCGTTGGTCTCCGAACGGCGCCCGCTGGAAGCCCTTCGAGAGTTGGCCCCGGTACTGGATGCTGAGCCCGACGCGCCAAGCGTCCAGTTGCTAGCGGGCCGAGCCTACCTGCAATCCGCTCAGCTCAACCGTGCTGAGCAGGCATTCCTTCGTGTGCTCGAGCACAATCCTTCCGACCACTACGCGCGCTTCGCGCTGGGCCGCACGTTGCAGCGGCAGAGCCGCCTAGATGAGGCCCGCGCGCAGCTCGCAATGGCTGCAGCGATGAATCCTACACCGGAATATCAGGAAGCACTCAACGAGGTGCGGATGCGGATAGGTCGCCGGTAACGCTTAAGTAACGCCCTTGGCGCTACGGGCGTAGGTCTGGGCGAAACCGTAAACCTCTTGAGCGTAGTCGAGGGAATCGTTGTAGGACAGGATTGCCCGCAACCACCCGTCGCCGGAAGCCATGTTCCGGTTGTCTGCGCACAGGTAGTTCGCCGCAGCCAATGACGCATCATCGATGTTTTGCGGGTCGGTGATCCCGTCGTGATTCCCGTCGGCTCGCCATTTGGCCCAAGTGGACGGGATGAACTGGAAGGGCCCGACAGCGTGGTCCCATATCTTGTCACCGTCGAGGATCCCATTGTCGGTGTCCGCGATGGACTTGACCCCGGGCGCGCCATTGAGTGGTATTCCGATGATCGGCGACGACGGGCGGCCATCAGGTTGCAGAGTGCGACCCTCGAAACCACCGTGCTTGGACTCCACGGCGGAGATGCCAGCCAGGGTCACCCAGGTGATGTGGCAATTCGGTTGGCTAGCAGCCAACACGGCATGCGCGTTCGCGTATGCCTCCAACGCACGCTGCGGGATACTCGTGACCCGGGACATCCGAGTGGCCCAATCAGCGAACGCAAGCTGCGGGGCGACCGGGGTCTGCGCAGGCGGGGGAAGCTGGATCGGGATGGTAACGGTCTGGTGCGCCGGTTGCCCCGCAGGCTGCGGGGCGGTGACCGGTTGGGTGACCGGCTCTGCGATGGGTTCGGAGACGTCGGGCAGTGCCGCAGGCGCGGCCATCGCCGCTGGGGCGGGGGCAGAAAGGCCACGGTCGGGCAGCGGAGCGGCTACCGAAGCCAGAGCTGTGAGCACCAGACCAGCACAGGCCAGTGCACCGCCGGACAACAACCCCCGCAGCAGGTACTGCGACGTTCGAGGCAGCCCTCGACGAAGCTGTTTGTAGCTCAATCGTCCCATTCGCCCGGTTCGCGCGCCGGCACGCTCGTCGCCGCTCATACGACAGATCAACGACGGTCACGCAGCGGAGATACGACTGGTGCGGGCAGTGATATCCCACGCTAATCCGGCCAGTGCTCCCGCCACTGCCGGGCGGTGAGCCGCTCGGTATCCAACCCGGCGACCCGAGCGGAACCCTCTGCGGCCCGCACATCGTCAGCGAAGCGTCGGGCGACGCGGCGTAGAGCGGCTTCAGGGTCCTCACCAGCAAGCTTCGCCGTGGCGGCGCGCGCGAACAACGACGTGCCGGTATCACTGTCGGGGCCGGTGAGCTCGGCCCCGGGAAGCAGGTCTACCGGCAGCGCCGCCTTCGTCGCTCGGGACACCAGCTTGGCTGCCAGCGCCACCGCGGGTTGGCCCAGGGCAACCCCGTCGACACTCGACTGACGCCGTTTCTCGGTCCGTTTGAGTTCATCCCAACGGATCTCCTGCTCGCTGGCGGTGCGTACCTGCTCGCTACCCTCGAAGACGTGCGGGTGCCTGCTGACGAGCTTGGCCACCAACCCGGTCGCCACCGCATCGATGTCAAAACCTCCGGGTGTCTCCTGCGCGACCCGGGCGTGGAATAGCACCTGGAGCAGCACATCACCGAGTTCCTCGCGCAGCGCCTCGGTGTCGCTGTCCTCCAGGGCTTCGTACAGCTCGTAGGTCTCCTCGATGAGGTAGGGCATCAGCGAGCGGTGGGTCTGCTCAGCGTCCCACGGGCAGCCACCCGGCGACCGCAACCGGTCCATCACCGCGACGGCATCCAGCAACGCCGCACCGGCGGGCTCAGGCGTAGTCAGCACTGTGGCGCCGGTTGCTACCCAGCGGACCGCCGCACCAGCGCTCGGATCCAGCGTCAGCAGGAGTCCTGCCACGGCGTCGCCGACCGGATGGGCCCCGCACAGCTGCGCCAGCTCAGCCGGCACGTCGACGTCGGCGTGCACGGGTACCCCGTCCCGCAGCAGGCGAGCCGCCGCCGCCGGAAGCACCGCACCGAGCCGTGGGGACAGCGCTACGACGACCGACTGGGCACTCCCGGTCACGTACGGGCGGTGGCGCGTAATGGCGCGACGAAGCCACCGGTCTCGTTCTCGTCGGACACGACCTGCAGGCTCACCGGATCCCACACGCCGTACCGGGGATTGAGCCGCACTCCCACATCCTCGCCCACCAGGGCCAGCTGGCGCAGACCGATTGCTTCTAGCACAACCGGGTCCATCTGATCGATTTGCGGGGCATGATCAGATGGCTGGACGCCCCGAGTGGTGCGGTTCTTAACCACCATGATCACCCACGGTTTGGTGTCCTCGAGCTGGAAGGCCACCACTGTGCCCTCGGCAACGCCGAACGCCGGGGTGGTGGCGAAGACCGGGTCGTCAGCGGCGACGATCCGCTTGCCTAGCTCGGCGTCCTTGCCGGCACGAACATCAGCATCGATCGACTGCCGAGCTGCCTTGGGCCCAGCCAGGGAAAGCTGCTCCACCCGCTGTTTGGCTGCCGTGCGGGTGTCGGCGGTGGTGTAGTCGACGGTGACCGCGCTGCTGTGCAACGCGGACCGACCCAGCGCGGCCATCAGCAGCTGATCCTTGGCCCGCTGCCGGTAGCCGTTGGCGTCGTAGATCGTCCCCTTGGACGCGGCCTCAGCCCCCCCGACCTCAGTGATCAGCCGGTTCACCCGGGCCGAGTCGACGGTGACGCCAGCCCGTCGGGCGGCGATGTCGAGCAGCTGGTGCCGGATCCGGACGGTGAGGATCTTGCGCGAGATGTCGTCGAGCTGGTGGCCGGCCTCGAGCTGGGCGCGAGCTTGGGGGCCTTCCTTGGCCAGCACCGTCAGCAGCTGACCGTGCACCTGGTCCAGCGGGATTTCGGTACCGTTGACGAATGCGGCGGCATTGAGCTGGCTAGGGCCAAAGCCGCAACCGCCGATCAGCAGCCCCGCGGCAGCGACCCCGAGGGCGGCACGACGGGCCGCGCCGACGGCTCGCAGGACGCTTCGCACAGGCGCTAGCTTCTCACGCAATGCTCAGGCGCCGGTCAGCTGGGTTGCAGCGTCGAGCAGCCGCTGCACGGCGTCGCCAAGCCGCTGTGGTCCGCTGGGTGACAGTCAGCCACGTCGTCCCTTGCTATAGCCCAGCTGCCCGCTGCCCTGCGCACCAACCTCGTCGATGTCTCCGCCTAGACGGCCCATGCGATGCGTCGATCTTCGACCGAATCCTCGACAGACTCGGCGAGCTGTGTCGGGTCACGCCCTCAACACTGAGTGCCAGCACTACGGGCACGATGAAGGGAGCACATAGCACGGCATATTAAGCGGAGGTACTGCGCTGGCCACACCAGCGCCAGTAAAAAGCAGTCCGGTGAATACCGCGGTGACTGCGAGAGACCGGATGATGACTCGTCGCATGATA
>JAODNG010000523.1 GCA_025465385.1 Pseudonocardiales bacterium | reverse complement strand
CTGGTGCCACGACAACCTGGTTCTCATCGGCGACGCTGCCCACACCACGCACTTCACCCTCGGGTCCGGTACCAGGCTGGCGATGATCGACGCGGTCATGCTCGCCCAGACCCTGTACGAGCACGAGGAGCTTTCCGCCGCGCTGGGCGACTATGACCAGCGGGGCCGCGCCGCGCTGCGGCAGATCCAGGCCGCGGCGCGCACCAGCATGGCCTGGTTCGAGCGCGCCGACCGCTACCTCGACCGGGATGCGGTGGCCGTCGCATACTCGATGTCTGGACGGCACGGGGCCCAACCCCCGTGGCGTTACCAGATGCATCTCGCCACCCAGCTCCCGGTCCTGCGCGCGGCACAACGCGGGTTCCACTCGCTGCGGCGGCGCTACCTCGCCCGCAGGCGAGGGGAACCGACCACTGCCCCTGTCACCCGCCCGCGTTCTGGGAACAGATCGCGGTGATCCCGGGCGCTGCTACGGCAATCTGTCCCCAGAACGCGACGTGCTGGGATGAGCGGGCGGCGCGGACGATGCCTGCGACATCGAGGTCGCGGTCATGCAGCAGTACGGTCCGCGCGGCGTGGGGTAGGAACTCCTGGCCCAGCGACAGGGCACGCACGGGGACGCGCGATCCGCTGACATGCACCGCCCGCGCGACGGCGTCCCCGAAACCCCCCGCGCTGGCGTTTTCTTCGACGCTCAGGACGAGCTGGTAACCACCGGCAGCGCGAACCAGTGCCGGGTCCACCGGCAGCAACCAGCGGGGATCCACCACGGTGACGTTCTCCCCGGAGGCCGCGAGCTCAGCGGCGGCCGCCACCGCGGCCTGCGCGCACGCTCCGGCCGCCACCACAAGCACGCCCCCGCAGCCGTTGCGGGCCAACACATCGGTCCCACCGATCCGGCCGATCGCCGGCAGCTCACCGCCCACTGCACCCTTGGGGAACCGCACCGCGGTCGGCCCCGGGTGCGCGATGGCCTCCCGCAGCAGCGCGCACAGCCGCAGTGCGTCACGCGGCGCGGCCACCCGCATCCCGGGGACGACGCCGAGCAGGGACAGGTCCCACATCCCGTTGTGCGACGGCCCGTCGTTGCCAGTGACGCCGGCCCGGTCGAGCACGAAGGTGACCGGCAACTGGTGCAGTGCCACGTCCATCAAGACCTGGTCGAAGGCCCGGTTGAGGAAGGTCGCGTACACGCACACCACCGGATGCAGCCCGCCCATTGCCAGTCCGGCGGCGGCGGTGACGGCGTGCTGTTCGGCGATCCCGACGTCGAAGACCCGGTCGGGGAACTGCGCGGCGAAGCGCTGCAGCCCGGTGGGGTGCAGCATCGCGGCGGTCAGCGCGACCACCTCCGGGCGCTCCCGGGCGATAGCCAGCAACTCGTCAGCCATCACCCCGGTCCATGACGGCCCCAGCGATGCACTCGGTGGGGACACCGAGTGCATGCAGTCCACCGCGTCGTTCTCGGCGGGTGGGTGTCCCTTGCCCTTGACGGTCACGCAGTGCACCAGCACCGCACGCCCGACAGCCCGGGCCCGGTGCAGCGCGGCTTCCACCGCCGCGATGTCGTGGCCGTCCACCGGCCCGAGGTAGGTCAGGCCTAGCTCGTCGAACACCGACCGGGACAGGTCACGGCGTCGCAACGCGCCCAGGTGCCCCGGGAGCGAGCCCACCGTCGGCGAGTAGGAGCGGCCGTTGTCGTTGAGCACCACGATCACCGGGCGCTGCGGTGATCCGCCGATGTTGTTCAACGCCTCCCAGCACATCCCGCCAGTCAGCGCACCGTCGCCGACCACTGCGACGACCGCGCGATCAAGCTGCCCGCGCAGTGCGAAGGCGCGCGCCAGACCGTCGGCGTAGGACAGAGCGGTCGAGGCGTGCGAGTTCTCGACCAGGTCATGCTCGCTCTCCGCGCGGCTCGGATAGCCCGAAAGCCCGCCGGCGCTGCGCAGCCGGGCGAAGCCATCACGCCGCCCGGTGAGCAGTTTGTGCACGTACGCCTGGTGGCCGGTATCCCAAATGATCGCGTCGGTGGGAGAGTCGAAGACCCGGTGCAACCCGATGGTCAGCTCGACGACCCCGAGGTTGGGACCGAGGTGACCGCTGGTGCGCGGCACCGAGTCGATCAACAACTCCCGGACCTCCGCCGCCAACGTGGGGAGCACGGTCGCCGGCAACCCCCGCACATCCGCCGGTCCCGTGACCCCGTCCAACACCGACATCGGGTCACCGTTCCGTGTTCTGGAGACGGACCGCGGCAATTCCGGGCACTCTTACCGCAGTCTGTCTCCAGAACGCGACGGGCACGCGCATGAGGGTCAGCCGCCTACGGCGGCGCGGAGAGACTCGCGAAGCGATCCCATGGTGGCGACCACCGCGGTGGGCTCGTAACCGCAGTGGGCCATGCAGTTGGCACACCGCGGGTCACGCCCGCGACCGAACTTCGACCAGTCCGTGTCTTCGATCAACTCGCGATAGGTCGCGGCGTAGCTGTCGTCGAGCAGGTAGCAGGGACGTTGCCAACCCAGCAACGAGTACGACGGGATGCCCCACGCAGTGCACGCCAGCTCCCGCTTGCCTTCCAGGAAGTCCAGGAAGATCGGGGAGTGGTTCAGCCGCCACTTCTGGCGTCGCCCATCGCCGAACGCCTTGGCGAACAGCTCGCGGGTCTGCTCCACACCCAGCCAGTGCTCCTGGTCGGGTGCCTTGTCGTAGGCGTAGGCCGGGGAGATCTGCATGTTGTCCACGCCGAGCTCATTGTTGAGGTAATCGAGCACCTCGATCACGTCATGCGGGGTGTCGGTGCTGAAGAACGTCGTGTTGGTCATCACCCGGAAACCGGCAGCCTTGGCTTGGCGGATCGCGTCGACCGCGGCGTCGAAGCCCCCAACCTTGCGCACCGACTCGTCGTGGCGCTCGCGCAACCCGTCGATGTGCACCATCCAGGCGAAGTTGGGGTGCGGGGTGAACTTGTGCAGGTGCTTGGGCAGCAGCAACGCGTTCGTGCACAGGAAGACGATCTTCTTGCGGTCCAGCAGTTGCCGGGTGATCTCGTCGATCTGCGGGTGCATCAGCGGTTCGCCACCGGCGATGGAGACCATCGGCGCGCCGCACTCCTCGACGGCGGCGATCGCCTGCTCCACCGGCATCCGCTTCTTCAGCAGCGCGGCCGGCTGCGCGATCTTGCCGCAGCCGCCGCATTTCAGGTTGCACGCGAACAACGGCTCCAGCTCGACGAGCAGGGCGAACTTCTCCCGACGCAACAGCTTCTGCTTCAGCAGGAAGCCGCCCAGCCGAAGGGACTGGCGCAAGGGCATGGGCATTTCTCAGACCACCTCTCCGGGTAGCGCGAAGGTGACGTCCTCGTCGATCAGCCGCGACTCCGTCGCGCGGACCGGTCCCAGACCACCCAGGCAGTGCACGATCTCGTCCACCAGATGTGGTGGCGCCGACGCACCGGCGGTGACACCCACCCGCGCCGCGCCCGTTAACCAGCGCAGATCGATCTCGGTGACGTCGTCGACGAGGTACGCCGGTACGCCTTCACGCTGGGCCACCTCCACCAGGCGCACCGAGTTCGACGAGTTGGGCGAGCCGACCACCAGCACCAGATCTACCTCGCGGGCGATCGCGCGCACCGCGCGCTGGCGGTTGGTGGTCGCATAGCAGATGTCATCAGTGCGCGGAGCGCTCAAGGTCGGGAATCGATCGCGCAGGATCCCGGCGATCTCCTCAGCCTCGTCGACCGCCAGCGTGGTCTGCATCGTGTAAGCCACCAGCGACGGATCCCGCGGCGCCACGCGGCGTGCGGTGTCGACATCGGGGACCACGATCACGTCATCCGGTGCCTCGCCGATGCTGCCCTGCACCTCTTCATGGTCGGGGTGACCGATGAGGAAGACCGTGTTGTCCCGCTTCGCGTACCGGCGGATCTCGCTGTGCACCTTGGTCACCAGCGGGCAGGTGGCGTCGATGACGGTGCGCTGGTGCGCACCAGCGTCCCGGCGCACCGCAGGCGCAACCCCATGCGCGGAGAACACCAGGACGCTGCCGGCCGGCACCTCGTCCACCTCGTCCACGAACACCGCACCACGTTGTTGAAGTTCGCCCACCACATGTGCGTTGTGCACGATCTGACGGCGCACGTACACCGGCGCGCCGTAGCGCTGCAACGCGCGGTCCACGGTGTCGATCGCTCTGGCCACGCCCGCGCAAAACGATCGCGGCGCCGCGAGCAAGACTTCACGCGGGCCGGTCGCCGCCGCCCACAACTCCAGCGCGGGTGCACACGCCCGCAGGGTCCGCAGCGCGGTCACCCCCCGGCGCAGGGTGCCGAGCTGCCACAGCGGGTAATCGGGCGTGTCCACGATGGCCCGGACCACGGCGAACGGCGTACCCGCAGCCGCCAGCTGCGCCGACTCCATGTCCACCGCCAGCGCGTCGCTGCCGGCCAGACCGCAGCCGATCCGCGAAACCGAACTGATCGCCCCGGTATGCACGGTCAACCCCAGGCGCCGCAGCGCCCCCGCCAACAACGGCGCTGACGCCACCTCCACGCTGCGTGCGGGCAGCTCTGCTGCCGAGTTCGGGAAGCGCAGTGCGCTTTCGGTCCCGGCGCAGACCTCGGTGGCCACTACTACGTCGCCTGGGCGGATGTGGGGAGCCAGGGCGCCGGCTACGCCGGCGACCAGTACCGGATCAGCGTTGCGCGACAGGGTCGCGGCGGTGGCCGCGGCGCGCCGGGGGCCCATCCCGGTGTGCACCACCCGCATGCTGTACCCAGCACCGCGCAACGCTGCCTGTTCGACGCGCAGCGGGGTGCACAACACGGCTCGGCTCATGGCGCGCCACCGCCGAGATACCGGCCCAAGGCGGTGATCGGGAACACCATCCGGTAGAGGTGGTAGTTGATGTAGAAGTCGCCTGGGAATCCAGTGCCGGTAAACTGCGGCTCGTCCCACGATCCATCCGAGCGCTGGGTGTCACACAGCCACCGCACACCGCGCCGCACCACGTCTAATTGCTCGCCCCGCTCGCGGGCGTCGCATCCCTCGCCGGCGGCCAACAGGGCCAGCAGGGCCCAGGCGGTCTGCGAGGCGGTCGACTCACCGCGCCCGGCCCACGCCCGGTTGTCATAGGAGCGCAGGTCTTCGCCCCACCCGCCGTCGTCGTTCTGGTGCTGCTCCAACCACCGGATCGCCCGGCGAATGCACAAGGAGTCGGCCGCTATCCCGGCCGCGACGAGCGCGGGCACCACACCGCCGATTCCGTAGACGTAGTTCGCGCCCCACCGGCCGAACCAGGATCCGTCGGGCTCCTGCGCAGCGAGCAGCCATTGCACGCCGCGCCGGCAGGCCACCCCGTCGGCCAAACCCTCGGCGGCCAGCGCTTCGACGACATGGGCCGTGACGTCCGCCGACGGCGGGTCGATCACCTCGCCGAAATCGCAGAACGGCAGCTTCGTGCACAGCGTCCGGGTGTTGTCGGCGTCGAAAGCGCCCCAGCCGCCATCTTTGCACTGCATCCCGATCAGCCAGGCGACGCCGCGATCCAGGGCGCTCCGATCAGTCAGGCCGACGCGCCGCAGCGCGAGCACCGCCTCGGCAGTGTCGTCGGTGTCGGGGTAGGTGTCGTTGTGGAACTCGAAGGCCCACCCGCCCGGCGCGAGCCCCGGCCGGCGGACCGCCCAGTCACCGGGCACCCGGACTTCCTCGCCGAGCAGCCAGTCGCTCGCCTGGGCCACCGCGGGGTCGTCGGCAGGGACTCCCGCGTCGAGCAGGGCGGTGACCGCCAGCACGGTGTCCCACACCGGGGACTGGCAGGCCTCCAACCGCCGGACCCACCCGTCCGCGGTCTTCTCGCGGAGAACGAATCCCTCCAGTCCCGCAAGGCCCGCTCGCAGCGACGGGTGGTCCAGCGAGTAGCCCAACAGGTGCAAGGCGAGCAAGGAATACACCCATGGCGGCTGGATGCCGCCCCAGCAACCGTCGGCCTCCTGCCGGGCCAGGATCCACTCCGCGGCGCGGCGCATCGCAGCTCGGCGTAACGGGCGCACTGGCCGCCGCGAGTAGGCGTGCAGCACCCGGTCGGTGCGCTGGAAGAAGCCGGCCCAGGTCCACGGCGGGGCGGGGGCTGCTTCCGGGCGCAATGCCGCGCTACCGGTACGAAGCTCATCGACCCCGAAGGGCAGTGAACGCACCGGGCGCAGGGTGCAGACGATGGTCAACGGCACGATCGTCTGCCGGGCCCAGCATCCCCAGTCGTAGACGTTGAACGGGAACCACTTCGGGAAGAAGATCAGTTCTGGGGGCAGGTGGGGCAGGTCGTCCCACGACCACAGCCCGAACATGGCCAGCCAGATCCGGGTGAACACCCGGCTGCGCTCCAGGCCCCCGTTAGCCCGGACGAACTCCGCCGCGCGCGCCAGGTGCGGGGCGTCGGCGGCGTCGCCGGCCAGGCGCAACGCCACCCAGGCCTCGACGGTGGTGGACAGCTCACCCGGCCCGCCGTAATACACCGCCCAGCTGCCGTCTTCGCGCTGCTGCGACCGGATCCACCGGGCGGCTTCCTCGGTCTCGCCCGCGGTACGGATGCTGAGGAACTCGCGTAACAGCAGGTCTTCGGCGTCCATGGTGACGTTGGTGTCCAGGTCACCCTTCCACCATCCCTGCGGATCCTGACGCTCGCGCAAGTTCGCGACCGCGGCGGCCAGCGCCTGTGCAGCCGAGCGCGGCTGGCTGGCCATGCTGTCGACGGTTGAACTGGTGCGGGTCATCAGGCCTCCCTGGCGACGATGAAGTGCGCGATCGCGACCAGGTCCTCCCGCGGGCCGGCTCGCATCGGGACGCCTCCGAGCGCGTGAGTGGCCGCAGCGACACGGCGCTGGGCCTCGGCGGCCGCCCAGTCCCGCCCTCCCGCGGCTTCGACCAGCTCGGCGACCTGCCGTAACCCTGCCTCACCTGGCATGTCCGAGTCGGCGAGCCAGCGAGCCAGCTCACGGCCGGCCGGACCGCCGTGGCTGAGCGCGTAGGTCACCGGCAGGGTCTTCTTGCGCGAGCGCAGGTCGGAGAACACCGGTTTGCCGGTGACCGCGGGATCACCCCAGATCCCCAGCAGGTCGTCGACCAGCTGGAATGCGATCCCTAACTGCGCACCGAAGGTGGACAGCGAGCCGACCACGTCCGCTGGCGCGCCGGCCAGCACGGCGCCGATCGCTGCGCTGGCCGAGAGTAGGGCGCCGGTCTTGCCCGACACCATTTCCAGGCACTGCTCGAGGGTGACGTCGCAGCGTCGCTCGAAGGCGACGTCCTGGACTTGGCCGCGGACGAGGTGGCGGGTGGCTTCGGCGAGCAGCCGCGCGGCGGCGGCCCGGTGCGGTGAGGCGCTGTCCAGCAGCACCTCCTGGGCCAGTGCCAGTAGCGCGTCTCCGGTGAGGATCGCGCTGGTGGTGCCCCATACCGCCCACACCGTGGGCCGGTGCCGGCGTTCGGTGTCGCCGTCCATCACATCGTCGTGCACCAGGGAGAAGTTGTGCACCAGCTCGACGGCGACCGCGCCCGGGACTCCGGTGCGCGCCGGGGCACCGGCCGCCTGCGCGGACAACGTGGCCAGCGCAGGGCGGACGGCCTTGCCGCCGTCGCCGCGGATGGGAACGCCGGCAGTATCTGTCCATCCCAGGTGGTACGAGGCGATCGCTGCGCTGGTCTCGTCCAGCCGCGCGATGAATGCCCGCGTCGCCGGGGCCACCGCGTCCCGAGCCCGGCGCAGCACGCTGGGCGCTCCCGGCCGGACTGGGGCGGGGGTCGGGGACACCTCGGCGGTGAAGACCGCTTCGGTCCTCAGTGCGTCAGCGGTCATCACGCCACCTCCGCGGCAATATCCATCGGACTCGTTTCGAGCAGGGCAGTGGCGGCCGCCGCTCCGCTGCGAGCGGCGCCTTCCATGGTCGCCGGCCAGCCGGTGGCGGTCCACGCGCCGGCCAGGAATAGTCCCCGTGCCGCGGTCACCGCAGTTGGCCGCAGCGCAGCGCTACCGGGGGCCGGTCGGAAAGTCGCATGCCGTTCCCGAGTGACGAAGAAGTCGCGCACCTGCGCGTCGCGCATTCTCGGCAGCAGCGCGGTCAGCTCGGGCAGGAACTGGGCTCGCAAGTCGGCCGTCGGGGTGTTGACCAGGTCGTCCGCCGCGGACAGCGACACTGCGAGGTACTGCCCGTGGCGCAGGCGGGACTGCGCGGTGCGGTCGAAGACCCACTGCACCGGCGTGTCCACCCCGGCGATGAACGGCTCGCTGAGCACCGGCCGATCCAGCACCACGTGGACGTTGATGATGGGGACGCTGCCCAGCCGCTGCGACCAACCTGGCGCGGCCGTGATGCTGTCCACCGGCAGCAGCTGTTCGGCCGCAGCGGGCGGCACCGCCAGGATCACCTGGTCAGCAGTCGTCGGACCATCGTCGGTGCTGATCCGCCAGCCACCGCCGGCCGAGCCGGCAATCAGACCGCCGCCGACCGGTTCGATGCCCCGCACGGTCGCGTTGGTTCGCACCTGCGCTCCCGCTGCGGCGAGGCAGGCCAGCGCCGGATCGCCGTGCAGCTCCCGCAGCGGCACCAGCGACCAGCCGATGTCCGCGGCGGACGCGTCGGTGAGCAGTCCCTCCTGGAACACCGTGGCGGCCAGGCTCAGCGAGGCGTGATCCGCTCGCGAGTTCAAGGTGGCGATCCCGACGAGTTCCCACAGCGCGGAGATGGCGTGGTCGCTTTGGCCGTGCCGGCGCAGCCAGGTGCCGAAGTTCTGCTCGTCGGTTGCCGCCAGCGTCGGGTCGACCCGCCGCAACGCGACGGCGGCCAGCGCGAAGCGCACCCGCTCCACGGTGCTCAGCGGGCGGTATTGCAGCAGCGACGCGGCCAGATGTAGCGGCGCGGGCAGCGCGGTGCGACGCAGCCACACCGGCGCCTCGGCGCCGGGCGAGCAGACCGGGATGGCCAGCCGCGGTTGCAGCTCGACGCGATCGGCCACCCCAAGGCGGCGCAGCAAGGCCCGGTAGGACGTGCAGCAGCGCAGGAAGACATGCTGACCGTTGTCGACGTTGAGGTCACCGCGGGCAAACGAATGGGTCAGGCCACCCAGCTGCGGCCGGGACTCGAACACGGTGACCTGGCAGCCCGCGTCAACGCACTGCAACCCCGCGGTGATGCCCGCCAGGCCACCGCCGATCACCGCGACCCGCCGGATCATGCCGACGCTCCCCAAGCCGAGCCCGACGCCGAGCCCGACGCTGATGTCCCGACCAGGGCGCGCATCGCTACCTCCGCTTTCTGCCAACCCGACAGTGACAGCCGCCGGTCGAACACCAGGCTGGGTTGCTCGGCTATACGGTCCAGTAGCCGCAGGTAGATCCCGGACATCGCGGTGCAGCACGCCGCGCTACGCCGGTCCAACAGCGGGATCAGCTCCAGGCCGTGGGCGTACCATTCGTGGGCACGTTGCGCGCTGTAGCGGATCAGCGCGGTCAGCCGGCCTTGGGCATCGACCAGGACGCCCCGCTCGTCGAGCGCCAGTTGCACACCGAACCGATCCAGGTCCTGTTGCGGAAGGTAGACGCGGCCGTTGCCGAGATCCTCACGGATGTCTCGCAAAATGTTCACCTGCTGCAGGGCGATGCCCAGCGCGTCGGCGTACTCCGGCGCCCGGGGGTCAGCGCGGCGGCTGCCGAATACCGCCAAGCACAGCCGGCCGACCGTGCCGGCCACACATCGGCAGTAGCCGGCCAGTTCGTCGAAGTCGGCGTAATGCCGGCCCAGCACGTCCATCTCGACGCCGTCGATCAGCTCGTCGACGGCACCCAGCGGCAGCGGAAGCCGCCGTGCCACCTCGGCGACCGCGATGAGCACCGGGTCCGGCCCGGGACGGTCCAGATCAGCCATCGCGCCCCGGAGCTGTGCTAGTGCGGCTAGCTTGTCGGCGCGGGGTAGATCACCATCGCCGATGTCGTCGATCCGCCGGTCCAGCGCGTACACCGCGCACAGCGCCGCGCGCTTGTCCGGGCGCAGCAGCCGGATGCCGTAGTAGAAGTTGCGCGCCTGCGTCCTGGTGATCGACTCACACAGCTCGAACGCGTCCGCAACACTGACTGTGATACTGGTCACGTCACCCCACCTCCGCCGGTGGACCCGTCCCGCCGCACCGCACTGACCTTCCCCGCAACGTCGGCAGTGCTGGCTGGATGAGGGTGTCTGAGCAGGTACACGAGGTGGCGCAGCACGTCGCGGCGGCGGGGGCGCGGGGGGCCGGCCAGGACATCGCCGCCCGCTCGGCGTAGCGCGTCGAGCGCGGCCCTGCCGCCCGCCACGTATCCAGCCACGGCCAGCCGGGCCCAGCCGCGCAGCAGCCCGACCAGCGGCGCGCCGGAGTCGAGCAGTTCGGCGGCGCGGGTGATCTGGAAGGCCATCAACCGGCGCAGGGCCGGTGAGGCAACCGCGCCGTCCAGCTCGGTCTCGGTCACGCCGAAGGCGGCGAGATCTTCCTCCGGGAGGTAGACCCGCCCGGCCCGACGGTCCTCAGCGACGTCTTGCCAGTGCTCGATCAGCTGCAGCGCGGTGCAGACCCGGTCGGACAGCTCGGTCGCGGTCGGAGCACACACTTCAAACAGGGCGAGCACGATCCGGCCGACCGGGTCTGCCGACAGCGTGCAATACCCACGTAGCTGCGCGTATGTGGCATACCGGTGCACTCGCTGGTCAACCAGGTTGGCTTGGACCAGGCGCTCGAACGGCTCCCGATCCAGTCCACGCGCCGCCGCCACAGGTGCCAGTTGCCGCAGCACCGGGTGCTGGGGTTGCCCACCGTCCCAGATCATTGCCAGGTCGCACCCGAACGCGGTCAGCAGTGCCGTCCGGTCCCCCGCGGCCTGATCTCCCAGATCGTCGATCACCCGGGCGACGTCATACACCGCGACCAGGTCCGTCCGCAGCCGCCGCGGAAGCAGCCGCAGCGCGACCGGAAAGTTCTCGGCATGCTGCTGGCGGCGCAGCGCTCGATCGCGCACCACCGCATCCGCATCCGAAACCCGGGCCATGAAGCCATCTTCTGGCGGTCAGCGGAGATATTTCTGCGTCTTATGCGTCAGTTCTCAGCCCACGAACTTGTCACATATGGGTAAAGCATCAGGAACTCGATTAGTGGGTACACCCGGCTGGCGAGTCGCGCGATGACGGGGGCAGGCCATGGGCGCAGCGGAAAACATACAGCTACACGATCTGGTCCCGGCGATCGTGGCGCGGTTACCGGCCATCCTGGCCGAAGTCCGGGAGCTGCTCGCCGAGCAGCAGACAGACTATGCGGAATTCCTCGCCGGGGACTTCAATGAGATTCTCGGCGCTTCGGAAGGATTCATCTCCCGGCTGGTCGGCCTGGCCCAGCGGGATCCGTCGACGATCGCACCTCAACTGGCCTCCGGGATCGAGCAGGCCCTGTTCGAGGAGATCGGACGCATCCACTACCAGCAGTGTCGGGATATCAGCCCGCTGCTGGCCGCCTACCGGACCGGCGCCGCGGTGGCCTGGCGCCACGTAGCCGACACGGCGCTGCGACTCGGTGTTCCCACCGAGATGTTCGCGGGATTGGCCACGGTCGTGTTCGCCGCCGTGGACCAACTGTCGTCGGCGTCGCTGCGGGGATTCGTCGAGGCGCAGACCGTCGAAGGGCATGCCCGCGAGCGGCTACGCGATGAGCTGGCCGAGCTACTGCTGTCCGACCGCGGTGACATGGCAGCCGTCCGGGCGGCCGCGGCCCGGGTCCAGTGGCCGCTGCCCCGGCAAGCCGCCGTCGTGTTGATCAACCCGGACAATGCGGTCG
>JAODNG010000509.1 GCA_025465385.1 Pseudonocardiales bacterium | reverse complement strand
CCGTCTTTCCCCGACAACCTCCGCCTGCCGCTCGAACTCCTCGAAGAACGCCGGTTCGGCAACGGCGTGGTCTACGTGCGCTACCGCACCGGGGCGTGAGGCGGTCGCGCATCACTTCAGGTCGGCGGGGATAGCACTGCGATGCGGGTCACAGCCCACCGTCCCGCATCCGATGGGCGTCGCCGCGGAGTTTCTGGACGTGGTCCAACCGTGCTCCTGCAGCACCTCACCGCAAGCACTGACTAACTCGCAGCCTGGTATAACTCACGTGAATGATCTTTCGCGTGGTTGCGCTCGACGACTGGCTCGCTTTCTCCGACCGGTCGTACGCGCCCTCGTCCTTCGCTGAGGAAGGCTCTGTCCAGGCCCATCAGTCACTGCAGTGGAGGCTCCGTGTACCGGAAGCTCGCTCCGTGGTCCATCGCCGTGGCGGCGGCCACTATCACGATCACGGTCGTCACCGCGGCACCCGCCTCAGCCGATGCCGTCATCGACCCTGCACCAATCAGCCCTCACCAGTACTTCTTGGGCGAAGTCAATGGCCTGACCGGTCATGCCACGATCAAGATGGGCTGCTTTGGGCCGATTTATCCCGGCCAGCACGGGCATCCCCTAGCCGGCCAGACAGTCAAGGTGTTGCCGGCTCCGGCGCCCACAACCAGCGACCTCGGCTTCACCGGCGGCGCCGCCCATGCCATTGACGTGCACTTCCCCACACCCACGGTGGACAAAAGCCCGGTGGTTCTCCGCGACTACGCGGAGACCGCACCGATCCCGGTCTCCTTGATCCTGCCGTGCGCTGGCAGGGGCAAGGTTGCCTTCCTCCCCGACCCGACCAGCCCAACAGCGCACACCGCTACTGTGACCGTCTCCTTCGTCGGCCAGCCCTAGCGTCCGTCCAGGTGCCTTGCAGATCGTCGGCGGTCGGACTGCTGCCGTACGCCTTCAACTCACGGTTTCGTGGTACTCGCGAGCGCACGACTTTCCCTCGTCCCAGCGCCGAAGCTGGTGGGTGAGGATCGTAAGAAGCGCGTCGAGAGCAATATGCAGGCGCTGTTGCAGGAGCTCCGGGTGGCCCAGACCGGCGTGCAGGTCCTCTTCGCGTTCCTGCTGACGGTACCGTTCCAGCAGTCCTTCCACCAGGTCAGCGCATCACAACGCAATGTCTACCACGCAACGCTGCTCGCCTCAGCCCTGTCGATCGTGTTGTTCATCGCCCCTGCCGCCCAGCACCGGATGCTGTTCGGCAATCAGGACGCGTCGCAGCTACTCGGCCGGTTCAACCGGTACGCGATCGCAGGGCTGCTATGTCTGGGTGTGGCGCTGATCGGAGCGGTGCTGCTCGTGACGTCGTTTCTCTTTGACCCCAGGCGTGCGGTCGTCACGGCAGTGGTCTCGGTGGCGGTCATCCTCGGCTTATGGGTTGTCGTCCCGCTAGTGCGCCGTGGATGAGCACTCCCGATCACACCGGCGGCGCCCCCTCAACCTGGCCTGCTCGACGAGGCAGGCCACACTCCAGAACTCAAGGTGGTTGCGTTTGACTGATTGAACTCATGCAACCTTGGGACGCCAATTGGTCCGCGCCCAGCCGCTGGCACGGCGGTATCTGAGGCCCCGGGCTCCCCCCACCGGCCCCGACCGTCCTGGCCCAAGGAGGTCACCCGACACAAGGCCTACGGTCACAGCACCAACCGCAACCGGCTAGGCACTGTCACCCGTCACCTGAAGACGATCGGTCGCCCATCATCTCGAACTGTGCATGGGAACCAGACACACGACCACGGCGCTTTCCTCGACCGCAGCCTGTACCGCAGCCCGCTCCGCGCCCGCTCACGCCCGGATGGAGGCGAGCCCGGGCGGGCCGAGGCTTCAGTACGAAAACCCGGAGTTCCGGTTGACCTTCGCACGGCTGGTCACGCACTACTGGAGCAACGGCTGCTTCCTCGCCGAAAACGCATAACATGCACCGTCTAGCCGGCATCCCGGCCGTTCTGATCCATGGTCGCTATGACGTCTCCGGGCCCCTCGACACGGCATGGCAGCTGCACCAATCGTGGGCCGACAGCCAGCTCGTCGTCCTCGATGACGCAGGCCACGGCGGAGGCAGCTTCACCAACGAGCTCGTGGGAGCCCTCGACTCCTTCTGCGTCCTGCGCTGAACCCGCCGCTCAGTCAGGCATGACTCTGTAACCCGGGACCCGTCCCGCCGGAACCGCTCCCCTGCTAGTCGATGGCTTACTGTGAGCGTGTCTCGGGCCGCGCTAGCTCCGCGTCGTCTGCGGCCGACTGGGTTTGCCTCGACCCACCGCGCCCGCCGGGCCGACCGGCGCGAACACGGTAGACAGTTCGCGCGCAGCAAACGGGGTCGGCCGCGCCGGCTTGTCAACCTGTTGCCAGTATGTTGGTGAACTTTGGCGTGCGTTCGTGAATGGAACTTAGAACTAAGACCCCACGAGATGAGTCGACGTGCGGTTATCTGCCCCGTGCAGAACGTGTGGTCCCCAAATGGCCCCAACAAACTCTACGTCCAGCGGGCGCAACCGAATATCGCTACACTGACCTGGCACGACAGATCTCCTTCGAAGAGCAGCCAGCGATCTCGCGTGGCCAGGGGTGATTGCGGTGCTACGACACGCCGCTGTATGTCTTGCCGCCGCGGGTGCCCTGATCAGCGCTGCGTGCTCGAATTCCTCGGGGACGTCCTCTTCGTCGCCGCCGAGTGGTGGGCACAGCCTGCCGGTGATCCAATTGGCCGATATGCCTACAGGGACTGCCACGTTGAGCTGGAGCCCCGCCACAACCCTCATCACCACCACAGTGGATATGCACGGTTTCACCCCGAGCAGCAGCCACGCCATGCACATTCATCCCGGCACCTGCGCCGACCAGACCCAGCCCCCGTCCGTACCATTCCCCGACATCTCCGCAGGTGCGGGAGGCGCCGTTCACCAGAGCGTGGTCAGCGCCCCGGTACCCAGCGGTATCCCCCGCGGGTCATATTTGAACATTCACCTGGCACCGAGCGCCCAGCTCGGCGCACCGACCGAGGTGAGTTTCACGCCCATCGCCTGCGCGGACATCCCTGCCGGCACCCCGTCTACGGGACCGGTGACCTTGAAGCTCCAGACGCCGCCGCAACACGGCCAGATCCCCCAAGGCACGGCCATGCTGGCCTACAACGGCACCACCCACTCGCTTGAAGTCGAGATCAAAGCTCGCGGGCTACCGCCCAATAGCGCTCACGCCGCGCACATCCACTCCGGATCGTGCATCGCCCAAGGCGCTGTGCTGTATCCACTCCCAGACTTGCAGGCGAACGCCTCGGGCGATGCGTCGGTGACCACCGCTGTCAACAACGTCAACTCCGCGCCGCCAGCCACAGGGTGGTACGTCAACGTGCACATGGGCCCGATGAGTCAGATCCTCAACGGCAACAGCCCCACTCTGCTGTTCGCCCCGATCCTCTGCGGCGACGGCAGGGGATAAATTCAGCATCAGCCATGCGACCGGTTAGCCGCTCGGTGGCAACGCTCTTGGCCCGCTGCATCCCTGGATCCTGACCCGCGACCTCTGGGTTATGAGCAGTCCCAGGGTCCTCTCCCCTGTCTCTCACGGATACACCTGGGCTGGTTGGTCGACGTCGCTGCCACCGTCGGGTCCCGCCGGTGTCAGCCATCGCGCTGGATCATCACGTGTGTCGTTACCACATCGTTACCACGGGAATCTCCATCCGTACATCCCTTGGTCCTCCGCCATTCCTCATCTTGCCTACCTTGCTCGTCGCTGTCGTCTCGGCTTAGTGTTGGGTGATGCGGTATGTATCCGATTTGTACGGGGCAGCGGCGCTGCAATGCACGCGGTGGCGGTCACCGGCATAGGTGTTAGGTCTTGATGTCTCTGATCTGCGGTCTCAAGGTCAATGCGTCAACGCGACTGGTGGTTCAGATGCTATCCGCGGTCTAGGCGGTGGTTCGATGGCCCCGCAAAACCGGCGGCGTCGTAAGGCTGCATGGTGCGTCGGCTGAGCCAGGAGATGATCTAAATGATCAGTTCGTGGAACCCCTCGCCGGTGACTAGGACTGTGATCGTCGGTGCTGGGATTGTTGGTGCTGCCCTGGCCGACCAGCTGGCCACTCGGCGAGCCGGCGACGTGGTTCTTATCGACCGGTCCCGTCCGGGCTTGGGGACTAGTCGCACCAGCTTTGGATGGCTCAACGCCAACAAGAAGCTGCCGCGCACCTATTTCGACTTTTCGGTCGAGGCGATGCGTGACTGGAGCCGTCTGGCCCGCGAGTTTGGCGAGCCTTCCTGGTATCAACCGGTCGGAAATCTCGCTTGGGCGAGATCGCTGCGGGCGCGTGAGGAACTCGCCGAACGGGTGGACCGGCTCCAAGCATGGGGATACGGGGCTGAGATCGTCACAGCGTCTCGCGCACAGCGACTTGAGCCGAACGTGACGATCCCCTCGGACGCCGAGATTGCGTTTTTCGCCGATGAGGGATACGTCTGTGGTTGCCAGGCAGCACAGGCGCTTGTTCAACGAGCTACGTCCCGCGGCGCAAAACTCATCACCGATGCGGAAGTCCGCGAGCTCGTCGTTAGCCATAACCGGGTAACCGGCGTGCGCCTTGCCAATGGTGAACTAATCGCTGCAGAGACCGTCGTGTGCTGCGCAGGTTGGCGAAGCCCTGAGCTGCTCGCACCGTTGGGCATCGACCTGGCCCTTACCGCCTCCACGCCAGGAGCGGGGACACGGGGACTCACCGTCACGATTGACGGGATCACACCGCGTCCTGATCGCGTCATCCACACCCCTGAGCTCGATCTGCGCCCGAAAGGCGAGCACCGGCTTCTTCTGGAGGCATACGACATTGACACCCAAGTCGACATAATCAGGGCGAACTATCACCTGCGTGAACGTGCACAAGAGCTTCTCATCCGAGCCGGGATGTTGGTCCCGGGAGCCGGGTCCGCCACGATCGCAGAAGCGTCGCCATGCGTGCGACCCCTACCGCTCGACGGCCATCCCCTCGTCGGACCGGTCTCCCATCAACACGGCCTCTACATTGCGGTAACCCACAGCGGGATCACCCTCGCACCCACTCTTGCTCGCCACATCGCCCTCGAACTGCTGGACACCGAGAGTCCGATACTTCGACATTATCGCCCCGACCGCACCTCGTCTGGGAACCCCGACCTGGGGCCAGACGAGGGCAGCTATTAGCCCCGAGTACAGCACCGGTCTGCCGGTTACCACGGTCTGCCACCTGCGCGGATGCCGCTGATCTGTTCGGCCCCGATGCGGCCTTGTGGCTGCTCGTTACTATCAACCGGGGTGATCAGGCCCACCAGCCAGACGCTGCTGGACCCTGCAACCATCGTTTGACCTGCGCAGGAGACCTCAGGCGGCCGTGCTGCCAATCTCTGGGGGCCATGGGTCGCAGGTTCGAATCCTGCCGGCGGAGACACTGCCGGGGGCAGACACTGCCGGCGGCACCGCTGTCGTCCCGACCCGCAAGAAGCCCGCTGACACCGGCTGAAAACCCCACGTCAGCGAGTTTTCTCCATGTTTGCAGTCGATCTTGGTGGGCAGCGCTACGCAGCCGCGATCTGCTGAATCCTTGGCC
The DNA here is from genome assembly GCA_025465385.1 of Pseudonocardiales bacterium. Lineage (GTDB taxonomy): Bacteria > Actinomycetota > Actinomycetes > Mycobacteriales > Pseudonocardiaceae. The sequence continues at coordinate 1,298 of JAODNG010000509.1, read as the reverse complement.
GCGAGCACCTCTACCGCTCCACGACCAGCGCGCAGCTCCTTCATTGGAGCGGGAATGCTCCCGACCGGATCACCATGAATGCCACCACATGATCAGCATCAACCGTCAAGATCAGGCTGGCACTTCGGGTGCCCAAACAGCTCAGCGCTCACCCATGGGGGCCACGTCGATCATCCTCTTCTAAAGTTGACTCGCTTTTTGAGCTTGTGGCCTCCTTCGAGTTTACCTGGACGTAGCAGTTCCTCTTCAGGCAGCGTTCGCTCGGTGCCGTCACGCAGATCTTGCTCAATGACGGGCGCGTCCCCGGGCAGGTTGCCCAGTACGCGAATGTCGGCCACCGAGATGGTGTCCCCGATCCATGGATGGGCTTCTCCTTCAATCATCACCTCGAAGCGGACACCCTCTACCTCTTCAGCCATTACTGATCAACCCCTCTGTGAATTCTCGGAGACTCTGATGCTGCTTCAGGGTTCCCACCTCGGGTCGGCGTTCCTTATTTGGTGGCCAGATAACCGCGGGCTTGAGTGGCGCACCCGGTGTGGCGCGGATCTCACCCAAGTCGAACGCCGAGTGCCCAAGCAAGGCGTCCAGGTCAGCCCTTCGATACAGTGGCACGATCTGGTCTGTCACAGTCGGGTCGATGCTGCACCGATGATGACTGGAATTGACCCAGGCCGCGCCTGCAACCAGCCGGTACGGATCAGGTGGTCGACGTCGGATCGGCGCCTCCCGAACCGCTCAGCGGCCTGGGAGGCGGTGAGCAATCCCCTGTCTACAGTGACCCGCTCGATCACCTGCCGGTCGGCGTTAGGCCGCAGCGCCCGACCGCTGTGGCGAGTACGTCCCCTGTTGTTCACGACACGTAACCTTCCACCGCTCCACCCCCATCACAAGGGCACGCCCGCACAGCAACTGCCACCGGTCGTAGCAGTCCCGCAAGTCCACGCCGAGCACCGCGAGACCCCAATGATGTTCTCGATCGGCTTTTAGTGACGTTCCTGCTCGGCGGGTTGACCGGGGTCCTGCTGGCCGCTCCCGCGATCGACTTCCATGTCAGTGACACCTACTTCGTCGTCGCGCACTTCCACTACATGCTCTACGGCACGATCGTGTTCGCCACCTTCGCCGGGATCTACTTCTGGTTCCCGAAGATCACCGGCCGGATCACGATGCCCTGGGCAAATTCCACTTCTGGGCGACGTTCATCGGGTTCCACCTCACATTCCTGGTCCAGCACTGGCTCGGCGCCGAGGGCATGCCCCGGCGGTACGCGGACTACCTGGCCAGCGATGGTTTCA
>JAODNG010000504.1 GCA_025465385.1 Pseudonocardiales bacterium | reverse complement strand
GACGGCGACCAGCACGGCGTCGGCGATCCTCGGTCGTGGTCGCGCGGGCGCAGCGGTTATCGACTGGCCGCCCCACCACCGCCAAGCCAACCCAAGCAACATCAGCAGGGCCGCGGCGCAGGTGACCAGCAGTCCGGTCTTCAGCGCTGTCGGGGTGGATTCGTAGCGGGCATCGGTGTGTAGCGACACTGCCAACCCCGCTGCCGCCGGCTGGCCGTCCAGCTCGGTGGCCAGCTCGCTGACCTCTGGTACTTGCACCGACGCAAAGCCCCGCGTTGCCCTATCGCGCAGTACCCGCACGCCGCCGGCATCGGCCAGCACCTGGTAGGTACACCCGCCGGCCGGCAGCACTTCGCGCAACACCGTCCGGCCCGTGGCGGTCACCTGCACGGTGCCGCCGCGGACCGCGACGACCAGACCCTGGCTGAGCTGGCCCGGCTTGCCGGCGGTGGCGGGCAGGGTGCGCAGCACGTCGCCGCCATCAGGTTGGCGGTCCAGCGCGGACAGTGCGGCGCACGGCACCCGCGCAGTCAGGCTCAACGGTCGGTAGGGCACCAGCGGCAGCACCGTGGAGCGCACCGGCTTGCCAGCCGGTGGCCAGCTGACCACCGGGTCCTGGGCGGTGACCGGGGCCAGCAACACCCCGACCGCCGCGACGAGGGTCAGCACGGCCAGCCCGGCGAGCACGCCCGCTCGGGAGGTCACGGAGCGTTGCAAGTCGGCGGCCGCAAGCACCGCGCGAGGGTAACCGGCCGCCCCTGTCGGTACCCTGCTCGGACCGGACCACGTCCGGCTAGAAGCCTGAAGGGAGATCCCGGTTGGCCGCACCGCAGCTGCAGGCGAGGTCGCGCCTGTCGACCCAGCTGACCCGTTTCGTCCTGGTCGGCGGGGTCGCCGCCGTGGTGGACTACAGCAGCTACCAGGCGTTGCTGGCCACCGGCCTGTGGGTACACCTGGCCAAGGCGCTGGGATTCATCGCCGGCACGACGACCGCCTACCTGATCAACCGCAGGTGGACCTTCCAGGGTCAGGGTGGGCGTGGGGAGTTCGCCTCGGTCATGGCGTTGTACGGCATCACGTTTGTGGTTCAAGTGGGGATGAACGCGGTGATGCTGGCGCTGCTGCCGCCGATCCGCGGCGAGATCACTTGCGCATTTATCGTAGCTCAGGGCATCGCTACCAGTATCAACTTCGTCGTGCAGCGCACCGTGATCTTCCGAAATTGATCACTTAGGAACGCCCAGATGGGTGGGCGCGGCGACGCGCCGCGCCATAACGTGCCCGCCACGCCGGGGTATCACTCGCATGGAGCATACCAATAGTGGCACAATGAGACATGCGGGTTCGGGACCCCCAGCCGGATCCGCCGCCCCTCGCGGAACACCTCCCCCTCGTTTCCGCGAGGGGCCCCACATGGGCCCGGCACTACGCCTCCGGTCGATCAACGGCCCAGCTGAGAGATTTCGGCGGTTTGACCCCCACTGCGTAGCGGTCCCGGAGACCACCAGCCGCTTCGCACGGCGGTGCCGGTCTGTAGAGCAGGTGCCTCAGCGTCGGGTACCCGCGGCTGGATCACCATGAGCTTGCCCCAGTCGGTGTCCCAGTTCTCCTTAAGGTAGGTCGGTACCTCCTGCTGGGTGGCCAGGATCTGCAGCCAGCCGATCGGGCCACCCGCATCTGCCGCTGACCAGCTCTTGCTGTCGAAGGCCAGCATTTTGTCCGGCAGCAGGCGATATTGGGGTATCTCAGCGATGCCGTTGCGAATCGCGAACGGGCGCACGCAGGGGTGCACGAAGCCCACCGGCCAGTCCAGGAACACCGGTGGCGTCGGGGCCACCAGGTCCGTCAATGAGCTCAGCACCGGCACCCGGGGCGCGGAGAACGCGAGCCACCCGTCATCGGTGACGTCGGCGTCGGTGGCGACGAGCCGCACGGCGTCCGCCCCGGCGGAAGACCGGCCGGCCAATCCGAGGCGGTAGTCCCGCCATCCCGGCCCATCGGCAGTGGCGCGCCCGCCGATCTGCATGTGGTCGACGACGCGGAAGCCGCGCTCGGTGCGGCGGGCGAACTCCGCGACCAGCGGTGTGGTCGGCGACAGTCGGCCGGCGACGGAGACCACTACCGGGGAGGTGCCTTGGCGGGCCGCGGTGGGCAGCGCGTACCAGGTGGAGCGCAGGATGCCGGTGCCGGGAGTGTCGGGGGAGAAGCTGCTCCAGATCGGGATCTCGGCACCACCGAGCCCGATCGGCGGCTTGTCAACGGGGTTGCTCCCGTCGTCGCCCGGCTTGGGAATGCGGTCGCCCCTGGCACCCTGGTTGTCCGCCCTGTCGTTGGTCCCGGAGCCGGTGAGATCGGAGGGGGGACTTGTCGGCAAGGCCTGGTCCAGCGGGGAACGGTTGGTTTCGAAGCCGCGTTGCAGCGGGATGTCGGCGAGCAGTGTTGTGCGCAGCGGGCGCAGCGCACCGGCACGCCGGTCGGCCTCGACCAACACCGCGTCGGTGAGGTTGCAACTGTGCCCGGTTATCTCGGCGAAGTTGGCTGCGCCCATGCTGTAGCCGTGGCGCTGCTTGTAGATCGCCTTGGCCATCGCGCCGACCTCGGCGAGCACTAGCAGGCCGCAGAACACCGCCAGCGGGGCTGACCCGATCAGCAGGGCGCGGCGCCGCCCGTTGCGCCGTTGCGGCGGGGACGGTGGCCCAGGTGGCGGCACAGCGCCCGGCTCGTGCCGCAATCCCTCGATCACCGCGACCAACCCGGCCAGCGCGGCGCCCACGATCAGCAGCGTGCTCGCCTGGATGCCATGCACCGAGGGGGGCTTGTCGTACCAGGGCACCCCGTACTGCGAGACGTACCACGGTGCGTTGGGTCCGGTGGAGGACATCGCCAGGATCACCAGCAGGCCGGACAGGAACCACCACCGGTTGCGCGCCGAGCGCAGCACACTGGAGCTGGTGGCCAGCGCGGTCAGCGCGGCCAGCGCGGCGCCGATCGAGGCGAACGCCCCGAAGTGGTGCGTCCACTTCGTCGGAGTCAGCGCCAGCAGCACCAGCGACGCCCCCGCGGTACCGATCAGCCGGCGGCTCGGGCCCAGTCCAGCACCCGGGATGCAGCCCCGGCGCAACAGCACCACCCCGGTGGTTCCCAGACACAGCAGCAACAGCAGAACCGGGAAGCGACGGGCCAAGGCACCGTCGGGCAGGTTGCTGAACAGCTCCTCGTAGCGCAGCGGCTCCTGGAACCAGGACAGGTTGGGGCCGATCTCGGTGCGGATCCGGGAGGCCTCCAGGACTCCGGCGAGCGTCTGGTCGGCGAAGCACACCACGAGCACCAGCAGGCCGGCACCGAGGATCGGTCCGAGCACCGCGGCCCGGCCGGAGACCGAGATGTGTTGGCGCACCAGCTTTACCAGCGGTCGCAGCGACACCAGGAATGGTGCGATCGCGATGAAACCGGTCGGTGTCGCGGCGACGGTGAACGCTGCTGCCAGTAGGGCCAACGCCAGCGGCAGCACCCGGCGGGTAGCCACCGCGCGCTCCACCCCGCACAGCGCGAGCAGTGAACCGATGGCGACCACCGGCTCAAGGCGCAGGCCGTTG
>JAODNG010000449.1 GCA_025465385.1 Pseudonocardiales bacterium | reverse complement strand
CGGTGACCTGCTTAAGAGCCGGAAGCTGTTGCGGTCCCACCGCTTCCTGCAGCTCGCTGACCCGCACCAGCATCGAATCCTGCGGTCCTTGCGACAGCAGCAGGAGAACCTGTGGATCTTTGGGGCTCAGCTTTGTCCAGTCGGAGGGGTAGGCCAGTTCGAAGCCGGCCTGCTCATTCCGGAACTCACTGAAGCCGACCGGCTTGGACGTCGCTGAGCCGTCCGTCTTGTTCGTCGCATTCGCCGTATTCGCTGCATTCGCTGCTTGTGCCGGCTGGTTGCCGGTGAAGAGCCGGGGTCCGAAGATCGCCGCGGATGTTCCCAAGCCCACCGCTAGCAGCAACCCGATGATGACTAACACCCGGCGCTTGCGTATGGCGTCCCACAGATTATTCATCGCGCCCACTTCCAGATCGTAAGCTTGTGGCCACTGCATGTGACCAGTTCTTCCGCGTCAGATCAGTTTCCGCAGGGTCTTTCGTCACGGAGGGCAGCATCCTACTCGCGGGGCGTGACGTGTAAGCGGCCCCCCCGGCAAGGGTCGGCGGCCGACACGTCGACCACCCGACGAGCCGACGGTGAGCGCCCGCACATCCGCTGAGGCCGCTTTTCATGCACCCGTTGGGGTGATGGGTCGGTCAGCAGGTGAACCGTGGGCTGTATCGCAACCGAAGGGCGTACCAGTGGCATGAGGTGGTGACGCGACGCGGGCCCGCACCTCACCGGTTGAGTCTTTCGACGTCGAGCGGAGTCGACGTCGAGTGGAAGGGGACGGAAATGGCGTTTGCTAGTCCAGAGGACAAGTTCGGGATCAAGCTCCGGAGCAGGCCGACCAGGACGCTTGAGCAGAACTTTTCGATGATTGCCGGCTCCGTCTACGTGGTCGGCGGGATCATCGGGTTCTTCATCACGGGCTTCGGCAACATGACCGAGATGACCAATCACGCGATGTTAGGGGTCTTTATGCTGAACCCCTACCACAACATCGTGCACATAGCGATCGGCTCGTTATGGCTGCTGGGTGCGTTCGCACTGACGCCTGCCGGCAACGAGGGCTTGAACCTCGCGATCGGTGGTGTCTACGCGTTGGCCACTGTGATCGGGTTTCTGGGCTACCTCTCCTTGCTGTCCATCCCCAGCGGTCTGGCCGGGGACAACTGGCTTCACCTTGTGAGTGCTCTGGCGCCACTGATCTTCGGTAGTGGCCTGCTCAGCGCGATGGGCGGTCGTCAAGCCGCTACCGCGTAACCGACGAGGCTTTTTAGGCCGTGTCCCCTGAGCATCAGGGGACACGGCCTAGTATTCGTCTGGGTAGGACGTCCCAGCCCCTTGGCCGGCGCGTCACATATCCCGACACGGGAGGTCGGTGTGGCGCTCGTCGTCCAGAAGTACGGCGGCTCGTCGGTGGACAGCGCCGAGCGGATCAAGAAGGTGGCCGCTCGGATCGTCGAGACCCGCAATGGCGGCAACGAGGTCGTCGTGGTGGTGTCGGCGATGGGTGACACTTCTGACGATCTGCTCGACCTCGCCAGTCAGGTGTCGCCGAACCCCCATCAGCGTGAGCTCGACATGCTGCTCACCGCGGGTGAGCGAATCTCCAACTCGCTGGTCGCGATGGCGGTCCACGCGCTGGGTGTCGACGCCCGCTCGTTCACCGGCTCGCAAGCCGGAGTGATCACCACCGCCGCGCACGGCAGGGCCCGAATCATCGATGTGACGCCGAGCAGGGTGCGCGATGCGCTGGACCAGGGCGCGGTGGCGCTGGTAGCCGGGTTTCAGGGGGTGGCCCAAGACACCAAAGACGTCACCACGTTGGGTCGCGGCGGCTCCGACGTGACCGCGATCGCGCTAGCAGCAGCGCTCCACGCGGACGTGTGCGAGATATACACCGACGTCGACGGGGTTTATTCGGCCGACCCACGGATCGTGCCTGACGCCCGCAAGCTCGAGACCATCACCTACGAAGAGATGCTGGAGATGGCGGCGTGCGGGGCACGGGTGCTCATGCTGCGCTGCGTCGAGTACGCCAGACGCAATCACATCGCAGTACACGTCCGCTCGTCGTATAGCCGCAACTGCGGCACCATGGTGTCTGGATCAGTGGAGGATCGCACCGTGGAACAGGCCATGCTTACCGGCGTCGCACACGACCGGTCCGAGTCGAAGATCACCGTTCTCGGGGTTCCCGACGAATTGGGCAAGGCGGCCCACATCTTCCGCGTGATCGCTGACGCCGAGCTCAACATCGACATGGTGCTGCAGAACATCTCGCACGTCGACACCGGCCGCACCGACGTCACCTTCACGCTGCCCAAACTCGACGCGTTGGTCGCGGTCAAGGCGCTGCGCGTGATGCAGCCGCAGATCGGTTTTGAGGACGTGCTGTGCGATGACTATGTCGGCAAGGTATCGCTGATCGGCGCGGGCATGCGTTCGCACCCTGGGATCACCGCGCGCTTCTGCGAGGCGCTCGCCGAGGCCGGGATCAACATCGAGACGATCAACACCTCGGAGATCCGGATCTCAGTGCTGGTCCGCGCCGAACAACTAGACGCCGCGGTGCGCGCGATCCACGATGCGTTCGACCTCGGTAGTGGCGAGCAGGCCGTCGTCTACGCCGGGACCGGACGATGACCGGGCCCACGCTCGCCATCGTCGGTGCCACCGGCGCAGTGGGTACCGTCATGATCGACATTATCAACTCGCGACGGTCGGTGGCCTGGGCTGAGATCCGATTGATCGCCTCGGCCCGGTCGGCGGGCAAGAAGATCAGTGTGCGAGGAGAGCAGCGCGTTGTCGTTGCGCTCACCGCCGAGGCCTTCGACGGCGTCGACATTGCAATGTTCGACGTTCCCGACGAGATCTCGCAGCGGTGGGCTCCGGTCGCCGTGGCGCGGGGCGCAATCGTGGTGGACAATTCTGGCGCCTTCCGGATGGACCCCGACGTTCCCCTTGTGGTCCCCGAAGTCAACGCTGCGGCGCTTACTCACAGACCTAAGGGCATCATCTCCAACCCCAACTGCACCACGCTGTCGATGATGGCTGCGGTGGGTGCGCTGCACGCCGAGTTCGGTCTTACTGAACTGGTGGTGGCCAGCTACCAGGCTGCTTCTGGAGCGGGGCGCCCCGGTGTGGACCGGTTGTACGCTGAGCTTGCCGCGGTGGCCGGCAAGGGCGTCGGGGTGCGCAGCGGGGACATCGCCCAGGCGTTGGCGGCGGCGGGGTTGCCTGCGCAGTCACCGTTCCCCGCACCGCTGGCGATGAACGTGGTGCCCTGGGCCGGGTCGCTGCGACCGGATGGCTGGAGCTCCGAGGAGCTCAAGGTCCGCAACGAGTCGCGCAAGATCCTCGGCATCCCTGACTTGAAGGTATCGGCCACCTGCGTGCGGGTCCCGGTGGTCACGACGCACGCGCTGGCGGTGCATGCGGTGTTCGCCGCGCCGGTCAGCGTGGAGCAGGCCCGGAAGGTCCTCGCCGCGGCGGCGAGCATCGAGCTGGCCGACGACCCGGCAGCGGGAGTGTGGCCGACCCCGGCTGCGGTGGTGGGCGCGGACCCGACCTACGTCGGCCGGCTCCGCCAGGCCCTGGATTTCGCGAACACGCTGGATTTCTTCGTCTGCGGGGACAACTTGCGCAAGGGTGCGGCGCTGAACACCTACGAGATCGCCGAGACACTCGCTGCGCAATGGCACTCTGGCCAATCCACGTCGGCAACGATGCGGACGACTACTTGCACTTGATCACCGCGATATTGGCACCGCTATTTGGTACCGGCTTACTCAGAGCATTCCGTGGTCGCCAGGCCCCCGCTACCGCGTAGGCGTTTGAGACAAGATTCCGGCCGTGCCTCTGCTCAGGCGGGTCGGGGTGAACCAGCACTAGTGTTGGTGCCGTGAGCAATGATCTTGGGAAGCTGGCGCAAAGGAAGCGGTTGCCTGCGGCGCGTCACGCCTGGTGTCACCGCGGACTGGGTAGGAGCAGGTGCAATGACGCCTAGTGCCTACAGAGTCCAGTCGCGGCCCGGGTGGTTTCTGCGGCAGGTGCGGATGGCAGGCGCCGCGGCCGACGGGTGCTATCCATTCACGCTGCCCGCTGTGAGGTGCCTAGCTCAGGCCGGCGGGCTAGAGCTGCCGGCCGGGGTGACGTTCCTCGTCGGGGAGAACGGCTCGGGTAAGTCGACGATCGTGGAAGCGGTCGCGGTCGCGGCGGGTATCAACCCCGAGGGAGGTAGCCAGCATTTCCGTTTCGCCAGCCGTTCGTCGGAGTCGACGCTGGCTGAGTGGCTGCTGCTGAGGTGGGGTCCTCGCAAGCCGCGTACGCGGTTCTTCCTGCGCGCGGAGTCGTACTACAACGTGGCGACCGAGATTGAGCGGCTCGACGAGGACCCCGGGTCACCGCCGTTACTCCCCGTCTACGGCGGGGTGTCGCCTCACGAGCGCTCCCATGGTGAGTCGTTTCTCGACTTGGTGGTGCACCGGTTTGGCCGCGACGGGTTCTACTTACTCGATGAACCCGAGGCTGCGTTGTCCGTGCGAGGCTGTCTGGCGATGTTGGCACGGCTGTCGGAGCTGGCCGCCCAGGGTTGCCAGTTGCTGATCGCCACCCATTCCCCGGTCTTGCTGGCATTACCGGGCGCTACGATCCTTGAGCTCGGCGACGACGGTCAGCTCAGACAGGTGGGCTACGACGAGGCACTCCCGGTTCGGCTGACCCGAGACTTCCTGGCCAATCCGAAGATTTACCTGCGACACCTCCTCGACGACGACGACGACGGCGACGGCGACGGCGAGGATTGGTATGAGCGTTCCTGATGCTCCGCTAGCCATAGAGGTCTCCGATGAGCACTTTATGGCATGGATGCGCGGCAACCTGGCGCGCGCAGCGGGGCACTTCGAGGTGGTGCTCGCGGGGACGCCGGTGTTCGGCTGGAGGCTGCGCAGTATCAGCGCTCCCGTTGAGGCGCGAGCCGGAGGCCAGCGGTGCTGGTTGCGTGTGGTGTCTGAGTATCCTCAGTGGGCTCACGGCGATACCTGGACGGGCAATGTCGATGGTGGGAAGCTCGCTGGCCTGGCCAAACCGGTGGTGTTGGCATTTACCGAGTGGGAGGACGGCGGCCGTCAGCAACGTGGCGAGCTGATGACACGCTGCCCTGGTGATGCGGTCTCTCGGACGGACCTCCTGCGCAACGACGTGTACCTGAGTGCGCAGTGGTGGGAGGAACTCCGTCGAAACCTGCGGCGGCTGTCCCGTGCACCGACCAACCGCCGCCACACGACCCAGGACAGTGTCAGTCGACGGGCTCAGTCCGCTCTTGGTCTGGACCTCAGGATTGGGTCATGGGAAACAGTTCACGGGGACCTGCACTGGGCCAACATGCTCGCCCCGGAGCTGCACATTCTCGACTGGGAGCTGTGGGGTCGAGGACCCGCCGGAACCGACGTAGCGAGCCTGTACTGTCACAGTCTTCGCGTGCCGGCGATGGCCCAGCGGGTCCATGCGACCTTCGCCAACATCTTGGACAGCGCGGACGGCCGCGTGGCCCAGCTCGCGGTGATCTCTCGGATGTTGCTGCGGGTGCACCGTGGCGACAATCCCGAGATGGAGCAGCCACTTCGCGAGCACGCCGCCACGATTCTGACCTCAGCCTGAGGAACTCAATTGTGTGGTCTGAATCAGGGGACGATGGGTGGGTTCGCCTGATAGGGGCCTCACATCATAGTTCGGCATACAGCCCCCGCGTGGACCGCAGGGGTCGCGCGTCCCTTGGGGTAAGCATGCTGGGCTGCAGTTGGGGCCGCACTGCGGATCGCACATGTCGGGCAGGCAGGCGTCCGGGCGGACAGCGAACGCCGAGCTGAGCTCACGCCGGACGTTGTTGATGGGCGTGCCGGCGATGATGTCTGATAGGGGCGTGTCTCGGACGTTGCCGACCGGCAGCCAGCGCGAGAACACGCACGGCCAGACTTCCCCGGTGGGAGAGATGGCCAGTACGCCGTCCGCGCAGTGTCCGCAGAGCTGGTCGGTGCTGCTTGGCTGGTCGCGCACGCCGCGCCCGAACTGGCGGATGTGATCGTAGGAAACACTGCTGACTCCGAGGTCGCGCAGTTCCTCCATGGCTTGCTCGGTGCGCTGGTCATCGGTAAGCCCTACGACACCGACCCGCAACGGAATCGAGCGTCGGATCGCCTCGAGGATGTTGGAGCGGGTGCGAGTGTGACTGCCGGTCCGTCCGGTGACGGCCGCGTGCTGATCGGCTTTAGCGGTGCCTGGTGAGCAGCCGCCGCGCGACGGCGGCACCGGCGCCGATCGCGGCGACGGAGAGGCCGATGGTGGCCAGCCGGCGGGCGCGGCGAGCGATG
>JAODNG010000428.1 GCA_025465385.1 Pseudonocardiales bacterium | reverse complement strand
CCCACCTTTCGCGCGATTCACTGGCCGTCATCGGGGCAGCACTCGGCAGTAGAGCGATCGGACGCCAATCGAGCCGCCCAGGTCAGCATCGCGGGCGCGATGAGCATCCACATTTCCAGGTAAGCGGATGCCACCATGGGAGATGTCACGGTGTAGAGGAGTCCGGCGATCGCGCAGGCCGCTATGTTCCCGATCGCTTGCACCGTGGCGAGCAGACCGAATGCGGAGCCGCGAATTTCCTGCTGCCAAGCGACATGAGCGCGTCAGCGGGTTGCGACATGGGATGTCAGTGACTGCGACATGAGGGCGTCAGTAAATCCCGACACGAAAGTGTCAGTAGGTGTTGAGCACGGAGATGGTCGACTACTCGCCAAGCCCGTCGAGGAACATCCTGACTCGGTGGGTGAGGTCAGCTCGATCACTTGTAGGCGGTTTCGGTGACGTTCGAGGGTGGCGTCGAGGCGAGGTCGACTGTCGATCCGGGTAGCGCCACACCCACAGCAGGAATGACAGGTCAATTCGCTCGGGCACCCATCGGCTTGGACATCTCGGGCCCGGTCGCGGTCGAGATGAACCACGGGGATCCCAGTCCGTTCACCGAGCTGCCTGGCAAAGGTTGGCTTTCCCGCTCCACCGGACCCTCACGACTGCGACTCGTCTCACGCCCAGCAGTGTGCTGCGAACAACGTCTTCTGTCGCCATGGCCGCCTCTCGACGGGGGCGATTGCGGGCGCGCACCGCGACGAACTCCACCGCCCCAGTCGGTCTGCCCGTCCCTCTCACTCGGCCCTGTGCAAGGGGCCCAGCGCTTCGGCAGGGTCAAGGGCTGGTAACAACCAGATACGTGTAATCCGGCCATCGGTAGTAGTTGTGGTCAGCGATCTGTGGGCAAGCCGGTTGAGGGCCTTGGTGCGGTCGTCGGCTGTGGGGCGCGGACGGTGTCGAGGCGGGCGTGGCCGAGCATGTCGGCGACGACGACAAGGTCGGTGCCGCCGCCGGATGAGGGGTGGTGGCGAAGGCATGCCGTCCTACGTGGGCGGTGATGGTGTTGTTGACCGTGGTCGGGCGCGCTTGGCCACCGTCACCAGGTAGCCGCAGTAGTCGCGTACCGTCCAGTCTCGCGCGCGCCGCCCGGGCCGGGGATCACCGTCGACGTGGCGCCTTCACTGACACTCAATTCGGCGCTCGACAGGTCCCAGATCGGCCCCTCCCCCTCTCGACGCTTTCCGTCGGCACGGGAAACCCGAAGTGGGGTGTACTACTTCCTGATGGCCTGTGTCGTGGTCTACCAACCAATTCTGGACCCGGTTACGCCTGGTGGACGCGACCGGTCGACGAGCCGTGCTTTGGCGCGCGCGCCGCGGCGTGCGATCTACGCTGTCGGCATCGCGCGCTGGTGTGAGTCATCGGGCGTTGGGCGCGGCTGGGAGGGCTGCCAGCGCCTGGGCGGCTACCTGGCGGCCGAGTTGTTGGCCGGTGTTGTGGTCTAGGCGGGTGTGCTGACCGGCCCAGATCCGGCTCAGGCCGGCCTCCTGGGCGGCGGTGGCTAGGTTTGGGAAGGTACGGCTCATCGGGGCGGTCGCGGTGACGGTGACCGGCTGCTCGGGGCCGTAGAAGGCGGTTAGCACCTCGGCGGCGGCGGTGCTGAGCGCGCTGTGCGCACCGGGATAGGACGGATCGGCGGCAGTCGGGGTCAGCGGTTTCCAGGTCGGATGTGCAGGCACGGGTGGACTCGCTGCGGGGACGCCGAGCTCGATCGCGGTGACCGGCCGCCACAGCGGTTTGTGGTACTTGGCGTCGTAGAGCGCGATGGTCGTGTCGGCCATCGCCAGGTCCATCGTCGCCAGCACGCTGCTGGCTTGGGCGAGGTTGGTGTGCTGGTCGTCGATGAGTGTGTCGGCGGTCTGGTTCCAGGTGTTCCAGATGGGGGCCGCGCTCCAGAACTTAGCCGCCGCCGTCTGGTCCGGGGTGCGGGTGGTGCTGGAGTCCTGGCCGATGCTTGTCACCTCGGCCAGGACTGCGGTGTATCCGGGTGTGTTTATCGGCGGCGGTGGGGCCGGGCGGAATTGGCTAGCGTGCTCGAGCAGGAATGGGCGTACTGATCCCCAGCTGGTGAACATCGGCGGCCCGAACTTCGGTGGGGTGCGCCGATACGCTCCCGGTGCGGTCCCGGCGACAAACGCTGCCGGGGGCGTGGCTGATCCGTCTGCTTCCCGTTCGGTGAGCAGCGCCCGCGCCGCGGCGGAGCCTACCGAGACGCCGTCGCGGGTGGGGGTGCCGGCGGGCAGCCCGGCCAGTTGCCTAGCGAGTTGGCTATCGAGGGTGACGCGCATCGACGGGTACAGCCCGAGCATGACGTCGTGCGCGGCTTGGTCAGCCGCCGCGTCGGGACGGGCATCGGGGGCGGCGGGCACCGCCGAGCGGTAGGGCCGTCCCACGTGGGTGATCGATACCACCGCGTTGTACTCAGCGGCCTGGACCATGGCGAAGCTGCGGGTCGGGTGCACCGACGCCGGTTGCGCGTGGGGAGCGGCCAGGGTCGAGATCAGCGTGCGGTTCCACTCCGCGACCGCATGTCCCGAGCCTGGACTGTCGGCCACTGACGCGGCCACGCCGGCAGGGCTGCCGGCACCGCCAGCAGCGGTGGCCAGGAGCGGGAAAGCGATGGCGGCGGCCACGACTGCCGTGGCCGCCGTGACGAGCACGGTCGTATTCCTGCGCATGAGTTACCTACCCGATCGCATTAAGCCGGCGCGGGGATCCCCGACGCCCACCTATCAATAGGCCGCCTGGTTACACCCCGGTCCGCATCCACCTCGGACACGACCACTCCGACCCGCCACTCGCGTCTCTTGAGGCGATCGAAGACCACCTCGCTCAGACCGACCCTGCGAGCGCCTCCTGCGTGACCTCCTCGCCGCCCGGACCGACCCGACCAGCGGCAACTCCTGCACCGCTACGCCGTGTGGCACCTGTTACGCCGCCTGCCCCACTGCCGTACCGGGTGGTCGAGCCAATGTGGTAGGGACTGGTCCGATGCTCAGGTGACGGAGGTTCCGATGAGTCGTCCGATGCTGTAGGTGATGG
>JAODNG010000418.1 GCA_025465385.1 Pseudonocardiales bacterium | reverse complement strand
CAGATCACGGGCCGTGTTGGCCGACGAGGTGTGCGCGAGCAGCTCGCCAGACGCCGCGGCACAGCTGCGTCCCAGCGCGGCACTGCTGGCGAAAAACGACGCCCGCTGCTCGGCCCGCACCGGCGAGTGGGCCGGGTCATTGCCGGCCGTCCCGTCACCGGCGCAGCGAACCGGTGTGCTGCCCCCGACACCGCGGGGATCGAAGCTGACCAGATCGAATCGCTGGCGCAGCACGGTCGGGATACCTCACCCGTCGTCGATTTCCCGGGCGAGGGCGTCGCACGAAACTTGTCCCGTCTGCACGCGTGGCGGGTGTGCCGTCTGATCTCACGGTTAGGGGACGAGGACGGCCGCGCCGTGGACCCGGCCGGCCGCCAGGTCGGTCAGCGCCACGTCCGCCTGGTCGAGGGGATAGCGGGTAGTCACCACATGCAGCCGGTGCTCAGCGGCGAAGCGCAGGAAGTCGTGACCGTCTTGGCGGGTATTGGCGGTGACGCTGCGGAGCTGCCGTTCCTGGAACAAATGCTGCTGGTAGCGCAGTACGGGAATGTCGGTGAGGTAGATACCGGCCACCGCCAGGGTGCCGCCCCGGTCCAACGCAGCCAGTGCCGGCGCCACCAGCTCCCCGGCTGGGGCGAACAGGATCGCGGAGTCGACCGGCTCCGGTGGTGGATCGTCGGCGCTGCCCGCTGACGTGGCGCCCAGTTCCACGGCGAGCTCTCGGGCCGGGAGACTGCGGGTCAAAACGTGCACCCTCGCGCCCTGGGCTAGGGCGATCTGGGCAGTGAGGTGCGCACTCGCGCCGAAGCCGTAGAGGGCCAGGCGGCCACCTGGCGGCAGGTTCGCCCGAGCCAGCGCTCGCCATCCGATGATGCCCGCGCACAGCAGCGGCGCGAGTTCGGTATCGGGGTAGCCAGCAGGCAGCGGGTAGGCGTAGTCGGCGGGAACCGTGGCGTAGTCAGCGTAGCCGCCATCAGCGTCCCATCCGGTGTACTTGGAGTATGGACAAAGGTTCTCTGACCCGCGGGTGCAGTACCGGCACTGCCCGCAGGTGGCGCGCAACCACGCAATGCCCACCCGCTGCCCTGATTGGAACGGGCCGGCGGCCTCG
Organism: Pseudonocardiales bacterium; assembly: GCA_025465385.1. Taxonomy (GTDB): domain Bacteria; phylum Actinomycetota; class Actinomycetes; order Mycobacteriales; family Pseudonocardiaceae. The sequence goes on along the minus strand of JAODNG010000418.1, from coordinate 11,202 downwards.
ATGACCTCGCCGACCACCTCGTGGCCCGGGACGACACCCCGCCGATGCACTGGTAGGTCTCCCTGAGCAACATGTAAATCGGTGCGGCATACCCCGCAGGCCAGCACTCGCACCAGCAGCTCGTCACCGCTGCGTCGGGGCACCGGCTCTTGCGTCGACACCAGCGGCCGGGTATCCATGGCCCCCGGCCGCTGCACCCGCCAAACCAGCATTAACTCATCATCGCGCGACGCCCGCCCGCGCGCGTCCGAATCGATCCCAAAGGGGTCGAAGACCGTGCCACAGTGAATAGGGTGATGGCACAGGTCCCGGTTGAACTGGTGCGGCCAAGGGGGCTGACCAGTCGCGCTCCCTATGCCTACGCTGCCGTGGTGCGCGACGTCTCGCGGCTGGTCTTCACGGCCGGCGCCTGTCCGCTCGATCAGAACGGAGCGACAGTTGCCGTCGACGATGTGGTCGGTCAGGCGGAGCAGGTCATGATCAACCTGCGTACCGCCCTGCAGGCCGCGGGCGCGGACCTGCCCGATGTTGTCAAGACGACGACCTACGTCGCCAGTCAACGCCGCGAGGACCTGCTCGCCGCCTGGGCGGTAGTGAGGCGACATTTTGGCCACCACGATGCCCCCGGCACGCTGCTGGGTGTCGCCATCCTGGGCTACCCGGACCAGCTGGTAGAGGTCGAAGCGGTCGCCGCCCTCCGCTGAGTGCGGACTTTGCGTGGTGGCCGTATCCGATACGCCGCGCGGCGGGATGCGTCGCACCTGATCGGAGCATTGATGATGTCCGCCTCAGTCACCGCAGGAGCGGGCCTCTATGCGCTGGACGAGTGGGCGAACTACCTCGACACTTCGGGGCGGCGGTCGTGCTGCTGATCGCGCCTTTCGTTGGGACGATCCTTGGGGCGGTGGGCGCGGCGGCCAACAGAGTGAAGACCTGGGACGAGTTCCTGCTGTGGGTGATCGGCGGGGCGATCGGCGGCGTGCTCGCTGTACTCGGCTGGACCGGGATCATTTACGGCGTCTGGGCGGTGTTGCACCTGGACGCGAGCGTGGCCACGACGGCCGCCATCGGGCTGGGCCTCTTTGGGACGGCGGGCCTGCTCGGCGCCGTGGTCAGTCCGCTGCTGGACAACACGGACAGTCCAGTGGCGTGGTTGTTCAGCCTCCTCATCAAATGGGTGCAATCGCCGCTGCTGACCACTGTTGGTCTCACCGCAACGCTGATCGTGGCGATGGGGGGCGGCAAGGTGGACTTCCGCCGGGGCATGCTGTTCATCGCTGCAGGTCCCGGTGGCGGCGCGCTGGCACTCGGTGCGGTGGCCTGGACCCAGTCCGGCTGTTTCAACCCGGACGGGACCGTGCCGGACAACCTGGCGCGGCACGAGTCGACGCACAGCCGGACCGTGGCGGCCATCGGCGAGCTCGGCTTCTTCCTCACCTACGTCACGATCGGTGCGATCTGGGGATCGGCGCAGGGGGGCTTGTGGAACAACCTCAACGCAGCCGGCTGCGGTAATCCGTTCGAAAAGACGGCGCACACCTTCACTTGTCACCCCGATCGGTAATGTGGCCACTATGACCCCGAGCGCAAGAGATGAAGCCCTCGCTTTAATTCAGTTTCGGCGGGCGACGCGTGCTGACGTTGCGACTATCGTGTCGCTGACGGATGCGGCCTACCGTGGCGAAGGCCTTGGCGGCTGGACCACCGAGGCTCATCTCGTGGGCGTGCGGCGAATAGATGCCGAAGGCGTCGAGGAAGTCCTAGCTGCCCTCGAACGTATGATAATAGTCGTCGAGATCGACGGTGACCTTGCGGGCTGTATCGAGCTGACCAGGCAGGGAAGCCGTGCTGTGCTGGGGATGCTCGCAGTGCGGCCCGAGCTGCAGGGCCGAGGCATCGGCGGCGCAATCATTCGCGAGGCAGAACGTATCTGCCGCGACGAGTTGGGAGCAAAAGAGATTCGCCTGCAGGTGCTCCATATGAGAAGCGACATCATCGGATGGTATGACCAACTTGGTTACAAACCGAACGGCGAGCAGATTCCATTCCCATATGGCAACGAACGTGTCGGAGTCCCGAAACGCAACGACTTGAAGTTCATTGTGTTGACGAAGGTCTTGGATTAATGCGGTTGCAAATCAGGACGATCCGGTTGCGCCGTGGACAGCCGCGCTATCGATTCGGCGGCGATCAGTGTCCGCGTCTCGGCCACAGTCAAGGTCTGTGAGCACCTCGGCCACGGTCGCGCGCGCTCCGCGGAGATCACCGGTGAACACCCGCGGCCGCTGCCGGAACAACCCCTCCAAGAGCGCGACCGACTCCTGCGCGGCCGTCAACGCCTCCGGTAGCTCCACCTGCGCGGCAGCTCGTACCCGCGCATAAACCCACAAAGCACGGGCGAGGTCTGGTTCGAAGGCGATGGGGTTGGCGGCGGCCAGCCGGCGGCGAATGTCCACGGCTTCGGTGGTAACGGTCAGGGCGTCTGGCAACCGACCCAGATCGGACAGGTCGGCACCGAGGTTGGTCAGCGCCCGGGCGAAGTCGGGTTCATATGCGGTGGCGGCCCTGGCCACCAACCGTCGGTAGGTCTCAACGGCTTGGGTGCTGGCGGCCACGGCGTCGTGGGGCCGACCCAGGTTCGACAAGACGACCGATAGATTGTTCAGTGCCATGGCGAGCCCAGGCTCGAACGCAGTGCGGTCGACCGCCACCAGCCGGCGACGAATGTCCACCGCTTGGGTACAGGCGGTCAGGGCCTCGCGCTGCAGCCCCAAGTCCGACAGCATCACGCTGAGGTTGCTCAGCGAGCCGGCAAGGTCTGGTTCGAACGCGGTGGCGTTGAGCTCCGCCAGCCGTCGGTAGCGCCCGACGGCTTCGGTGGTCGTCATCACGGCTTCCTCCCACCGACCCAGCACCGACAGCCGGATGCCAAAGTTGGTCAGCGCTCGGGCGAGGTGAGGATCGAACGCGGCGGAGTCGGCGGCCGCCAGCCGGCGGTAAACCTCGATGGCTTCCGTGCTGGCGACAAAGGCGTCCTCCAGTCGCCCCAAGTCCGACAGCCGCACGCCGAGGTTATCCAGCCGGTGGGCTCGTTGCGCTGCGCCAGCAGTGACGGGCAGGCTGTCGCACAAGCGGCGGGCCAGAGCGGTCGCTGCCCACAGCAGCTCGGTGCTATATCGAGGCAGCGCCGAGTCGACGGCGGCGGCGACGTCATCGGGGGCTTGGTCGACGACCAGCTGAATCATCGGAGCGGTGGCGTACTCGCTGAGCGCCGGTCGGTGACGCAGCAGCGTGAACAAGGCGGCAGCGGCGACGGGATGTCGGGCGGCGGCCGTGGTCAGCACGATCAGACACCACCGCACAGACACCGTGGCCGCCACAGTCGATGCGGTCACCCCACGCCGGTCCTGCGGGCCGACCACCGCTCACCTCCGTCTCAGGGTCATGGTTCCGTCGCGGTGCTGTTCTGCTCTCTGCCGGTCGGCGACGCGCCCGCTAGGTTTCGGAAGCATAAGACCGGGTTATTCGGTTTCGTGCGTTCTGGCCACCGCCACGCCGAGGAGGAGAAGCCTCGAACGGCGCCTTAGATCGTTTACAGACAGCTCATGAGACGTTTAGTGAACTTCTAGGCTGACCCTGCTTCTCCGCGAAAGGGTTACCTCGCGCGAGGGACACATACAACCGTCGCGTTACGGTGGGTAATAGCAGCAGACCGTACCGGCCGGTCTGTTTGGCTGAGCTGGTATCGCCGAAGCCGGGGAGCTCTCCCGCTGCCGGCCGGCGTGGGCCAACCAGCCGCAACGACCCGAGCGGGTCCACTTCACCAGGCTGACCGTAGGACTGATCGGCACTGGAGCCGTCTACGCCGATGCGCGACGGCCCGAGAAGCGTGGCGAGTTGGTCCCCATGTTGCTGAATAAGCGCGCTACTGGGCAGGCATAGCATTCGAGTGGTCGACGAGCACCATTCCCAACGCGTCACCGCATTACTGAACCCTGTCGGTGAGGCAGCGCCAGTAGGAATGTACGTCAGGCACTGGTCGCGTCCGCCGGCTGAATTGCAGCCCCCAAGCTGCCGTTACCTTCGACCTCGCACTGCTTCTTTGTGATGACAGGCACTGGCCAGCAGCGGCCCGCGCATTACTGCCAGCTACGGCGCCGGTTAGCACCTTCTTCGGCTTAAGCGAGATGCGCTCCGCGTTGGTCACCCGCAACGCGCACGCGCCATGGCGCGCCCGGGCCCCTTTGCACCGACCGTCTACTGAGAGTAATGTTCCGTAACCTAACGAATAGGAGCATCACATGGCCGTCGACGAGCGGCCTGTCCGATCAGACAGCGGCCATGAAGGCCGGCTATCCCACGCTGTTCGCCCAGGCCAAGATCAATCCCCGCCGGATCAGCACCGCAGGCAAAGCAGTCACCAACGGGTGGGCCAAGCCGGTCAGCGGGCTCATCGCGACACAGGTTCTCGGGGCATGACACCAACGATCCGGCAGCAGCTTCAATCGGCGTGGGTGCACCGCCCGTACACCGTTGTACTCGCGGTCGTGTTGGTGATCCCCGGCGCGTTGGCCATTGTTTACGGGGACGAGGTATCCCAAGCGCTGAGTAACATCGCCGCGGGCACCATCTCGCGCCTGATGGGTACTCTGCTGGTAGTCGGGTCGGCCCTGACGCTCACGGGAATCGCCCGCAATCGGGCACTGACTGAGACCCTGGGTCTGACAGTCACCGCTATCGGATGCGCCATCTACGGCCTCGGCGTCATCCTCGGGCTCGGTTTGCACGGCGCGGTCGCCGGGAGCGGATTCCTCGCTATCGCCGCGGGCACGATCAGGCGCGTCATCACCCTCGCAGCAGTCGCCCGGGAAGTCGATCGCGCCAGTGAGTCCTGACACGCTGCGGTTCGTTCTCCAGGTCGTCGCGATCGCGCTCGGTGGCGGTAGCGTACAGATGGGCATTTTCCTGCTCAAACGCCGCAGCGAGCTGCGTAGTTTAGATGCCACCGCGGGGTCGACGGCACTCACCTCGGCTAACGAGTACATCGCCACGCTGCAAGGCGGGGAGAAGGCGACGCGCGATGAGCTGGACAAGGTGCAGGCCCGAATCCAAGCAATGCAGAGACAATGGGACATCGAGCGCGCTGAGCTGACTGTGGCATTAGAGAATGAGAACCGGCAGGTCGCCCGGCTGTCCGGATCCCTGGCACGGTGCAAGGCGGACCTGTCGGTGGCGGAATCTCAGATCCAGGAGTTGGCATACCACGGCCGCACGTCAGCGCACCAAGGCCACTCCTCGGCGGAGTAGCGCCAAATCACCGACTGTTGCGCCGGGCTCATCAGACTGTCGAGCCCACGGGCACCTACCGGTCGGCCATCCTCTCGACGCCCGGGACTAGGTTGGACACCGGGTCTGGCATGCCCTGCTCGTACGGGCGGTGCCAGCTAGTCACTGGCTATACCTTCGATTGGGTGCCATGTACACCTGCGGGTTCTTGCGTTCGACTGCTTCCGTTGGTTTCATTGAGCAACGTGAGAAGGCGTCACGAGTGCCAGTCTGGACAGCGGTTTCGGAGGCGTGCAGTCGATGGTGACGACTGAGGATGCCCGCTGGCTCGCTGGCTACCTGCGGAAGTTGGTGTCCACCCGCCCGGCTGCGTGGGCTGGCACCGAGATGACTTTGTCTCAGCTGATCGCACTGCACATCATCAGCGCGCGGGCTCCGATGACACTGATGGCGCTGTCCGACGCGTTGGGCACCCGACCACCAGCCACCTGTGCGATGGTCGACCGGCTCGCCCGAGCCGGGCTGGTCCGTCGGACGCCGGACCCGGAGGACCTCCGACGCGTGCTACTGGCCGTTACCGGTACCGCGGCGCAGATGCTCGGCAAGATCGACCCGGACACTGCCCGACGTCTGCAGGCGATCCTGAAGACGATGGGCTCGGCAGCCCAGCGGGTCCTCACGGAGGTTCTCAAGGACACCGCGCGCCGCCTCGCCCGCTGACAAAGGCGCGGCGAACTCGACAGTGATGATGGTTCACGGGCGGCGGCGATCGATAGTGGCGATACGGCACTATCACATGAGTGAGCGCTGCCGCGGCTGTTCCTGAGACGCTGTTCGATGACCCCGTTGCGGAGGCTCGCTGGCGAGCCCGGTTCACCGCACCCCGGGTCAGCCTGCCGGACTGGGCCCGCGACGCCCCGGACCGCTGCCTGTACACCTCCAACGCCTCAGGCACCTGGGAGGTCTACGCCTGGGACCGCTCCACCGGCACGCACCGGCAGGTCACCGAGCGGCCGCACGGTACCCACAGCGCCACCGTGAGTCCTGACGGTGAGCAGGTGTGGTGGTTCGCCGACACCGACGGCGACGAATTCGGTAGCTGGGTGACCGAACCGTTCGCCGGGCGGCCCGTGGACCAGCAGCCCCAGCCCGCCGTGCCGGGCACCGCGCCCGCGTACCCGGCCGGGCTAGACCTCGGCCTGCGAACCGCGGCGGTCGGGGCCGCCACCGACGAGGGCACCACGGTGTGGATTTCCCGGGACGGGGTCGCACAGGTTCTCTACCGCAGCGAGCACGACGCCGGGGTGGCCTCGCTGTCCCGGGACGAGCAACTGCTCGCGATCGTGCACTCCGAGCACGGCGATTCCCGGCACCCCGCGGTCCGGGTGCTCGACACCGGCGCCGGTGAAGCAATCGCCGAGAAGTGGGACGGACCCGGCAAGGGCTTGGAGGTGCTCGGCTTCGCCCGGCTGGCAGGCGACCCCCGGCTGTTGCTCAGCCACGAGCGACGCGGCCGCCAAGAGCTGCTGATCTGGGACGTCAAGGCGAACACTGAGACCGAGATTGCTCTGGATCTGCCCGGTGAGGTGACTGCCGACTGGTATCCCGACGGCGCCGCGCTGCTCATCGTCCATGAGCACGCCGCACGCTCCACACTGCACCGTTACGAGCTGGCCACCGGTGAACTGACCGCATTGGACATTCCCGCCGGCACCGTCAGCAATGCGGCGGTCCGGCCGGACGGCACCATCGAGTACGCCTGGTCCTGCGCCGCCGAGCCGCCCACCATCCAGGCACTGGACGCAGACGGCACCCACCGCGCGCTGCTGGCGCCCCACGGCGAGCCGGCGCCTGGCTCACAACCCCTGGCCGACCAGTTCGTGGAAACCCCCGCCGGTGCCCTGCACGCCCTGGTAGCCAGGCCGCACGGCGCCCCAGAAGGGCCGCTGCCCACTGTGTTCGCGCTGCACGGCGGCCCGCACGCAGCCGACGAGGACCGCTTCTCCGCGGGCCGAGCGCTGTGGCTGGACGCCGGCTTTGCCGTCGTGCACGTGAACTACCGCGGCTCGACCGGCTACGGCTCGGCCTGGCGCGATGCGATCGAGGGTCGCCCAGGCCTGACCGAACTGGAAGACGTCGCGGCCGTGCATGACTGGGCGGTGGCCAGCGGGTTCTCCGACCCGGCGAGGTGCGTCGTCGAAGGTTGGTCCTGGGGCGGCTACCTGGCCCTGCTCGCGTTGGGGACCCAACCGCAGCGCTGGGCTGCCGGCATCGCTGGGATCCCCGTCGCCGATTACACCGCCGCCTACGCCGATGAGATGGAGCCGCTGCGGGCTTTTGACCGCGCGCTGTTCGGCGGCTCCCCCGAGGAACTGCCCGAGGTGTACCGGGAGTCTTCTCCGATCAGCTACGCGACCGACCTGCGCGCCCCGGTGCTCCTACTCGCCGGGGACAACGATCCGCGCTGCCCGATCCGCCAGATCGACAACTACCTTGAACGGCTCGCTGAGTTGGATAAACCGTTCCGGACTTACCGCTACGACGCGGGGCATGGGTCGTTGGTGGTGGCCGAGAACCTCCGGCAAGCCGCGGTCGAGGTCGCGTTCGTCCGCGACGTCCTGCGTAAGAGTTGATCGTCCGTCAACATGGGGGTAACGACAACAGTGGAAGCTGAGCCAGGAGGTGGTCACCATGGCCCTGTGGCGGCTACACGTAGATGTGGCTGATCAACCCGGCCGGCTGGGCGCGCTGGCCGCGGCGGTCGGTGGCTGCGGCGCAAACATCGTCTCTTTACATGTAGTGGGCGAACCGGCGGAAGACGGCGCGGTGACCGACGAGCTGCTGGTCAGGCTGTCACCGAAGCTCGCGGTGCCGGCACTGGTCGAAGCCGTCGAGTCGGCTGGGTTCCCGGTGACGGTGGTGGTACAGGCCGACGCGCAGGCACTGGCCGACCCGGTGACCGCCGCACTGGCGCTGGCGCACTGCGTGGCGGTCGACCCCGGCAGCGCCGACCGGGCGGTAGCGACCATGCTCCGAGCTGAACTAGCCGAAGCCGGCGCACCACCGACGGCATATCAGGCCGCCCATCAGACCGACGTCGGCGTCGGCGCGAGACGAGTGCGGCTGCGCCGCGGCTGGCCGTTCACCGCCACCGAAATTTCCCAGGCCGCCGCGCTGCTCGAGCTCGCCGGGGCCTCCGACGGTGACCGCGCGTCGACGAGGCTCGGGCCCCCACGAGTCAGCGTGCAGCTGACCGACGGAGCCGAAGTGATATTGCGGGCCGCGACGGCGGCCGACGCGCCCCTGGTCGCCGCGCTGCACGCGCGCTGCTCCCCGCACACCCGGGCGTTGCGATCGCTGTCCACCAGGCCGGTGTTGACTGCGGCCGTATTGCAGCAACTGATCGGCGCCGACGGCTCCACCAGCGTGCTCGCGATGACCACCGATGGTGGCGCCGCGGTGGGGCTGGCGAACCTGGTAGGCACCGGACCCGGCACTGCCGAGGTCGCGCTGCTGGTAGAGGACCTCTGGCAGGGTCGGGGAGTAGGAACCGCCCTGGCCCGCAAGCTGGTAGAGCTGGCCCGAACCGATCAGCTCACCGAGTTCACCGCGGTGTCCCGAGCGGGCAACGGCGCGCTGACCCGGGTGTTGCGCCGCGCCGGGTTGCGCCCACGCGGCCGGTTGGAAGGTGGCGCGCTGTGCGTACGGGCCCCGCTGTACCCGGAGGAACCCAGCTCAAGCGCACCCACCGAGGTCAGCCTGGCCTGACGGCACCGCTGTCACGCGCTGCCGGCACGGTAATTTCGCGCACCGCCGGCGCGGTGGTCCAGCGCAAACTGCACCACCTGCTGCCCGATCGTGCGCAGGGCGCGGTCTACCGCGGGATTGGAGACCATGCCGTGGTCGTCGAAACTCACCTCCGCGGAGTTCAGCGCCGCGCCCAACGGCGTTGGCCACCCGCGTAGCGCGTGCACGATGGAGCGCAGCGCGGTCAGCGTGGTCACCGTCGCCTGCCAGCCCAGCGCCATCGCCACGCAGCCGACCGCTCGCCCGTCCAGGTAAGGGCGGGGATCCGCACGCAGGTCCTCGACATAGTCCAACGCGTTTTTCACCAACCCGGAGACGGTGCCGTGGTAGCCCGGCGACACCAGCACCACCCCGTCAGCCTCCCGCAGCGCTTGCACCAGCCGGCACGCCAGCTCGCTGCGCTCGAGCACCGCTGGATCGTAGAACGGCAGGATCAACTCCGTGCCGGTGATCGCGACGGTGTCCGCCCCGGCGGCCCGGGCGCCCCGGAGAACCACGTTGAGGGCTCGCTCGGACTGTGAGTCCTCGCGCATCGAACCACCGATGCCGACCACGGTGAGCCCCATCTCATGGACCCTACGGCGAGACGTCCGCTACTGAGCGCGCGAGGGCCCGGCACCCCCAGTGTGCCGGGCCCTCGACTATCCCCTCGGTCAGGCGCTGTGGCCCTCGGTCAGGCCTTAACCTGCGCGGCGGAGCGTGCCGGGTTGGCTTGCTTGGCGGCCTTGGGATCCAGTTCGGACTGCTTGGCGCGCACCCCCTGCTCGATCCGGTCGCCCAGGCCCTTGTCGACGTTGCGCCAGTACTCGAAGGCCCGTTGCAAGACCGGCTCGGTCACCGCGTTGAGCAGATGGCCGACGACATTCTCCACCAGTCGCCCTCGGGCGGCGTCATCCAGCACCTCACGGACCATCGTGCCGGCCTGGCCCCAGTCGTCGTCCTCGGCGTGCAGGGTATAAGAGGTGTGCACCATGTCCCCGCTGGTGTGCCACCCCGCTGACTCGCCGTAGCGGTCGCTGTCCGCCCTCGGGCCGCCCTTGGAGTTCGGCGCATACACTGGGTCCGACACGTTGTAGTACCGCATCGCGCCGTCTTTGCTGTAGCTGTGCACGGGCGATTGCGGCGCGTTCACCGGCAGTTGCTGGTAGTTCACGCCGATGCGGGCCCGGTGCGCGTCGGCGTAGGAGAACAGCCGGGCCAGCAGCATCCTGTCCGGGCTGGGGCCGATGCCGGGCACGAGGTTGTTGGGCTGGAAAGCGGCCTGTTCGATCTCGGTGTGGTAGTCGGTCGGGTTGCGGTCCAGGGTCATCCGGCCGACCTCGATGAGTGGGTAGTCTCCATGCGGCCACACCTTGGTCAAATCGAACGGGTTGAACCGGTACTTCGGGGCGTCGTCGAACGGCATCACCTGAACGTGCAGCGTCCAGCTCGGGTGCTCGCCCGCTTCGATGTGTTCATATAAATCGCGCTGGTGGTAGTCGGTGTCCACCGAGGCCATCTGGTCGGCCTCGTCCTGGGTGAAGAACTCGATGCCCTGGTCGGTCTTGAAGTGGTATTTCACCCAGAACTTCTGACCCTCAGCGTTGACCCACATGTAGGTGTGGCTGGTGTAGCCGTTCATGTGCCGCCAGGTGCGCGGGATACCCCGGTCACCCATCAACCAGGTCACCTGGTGCGCTGACTCAGGAGACAGCGTCCAGAAATCCCACTGCATGTCGTGGTCGCGCAAATTGTTGTTGGCGCGGCGCTTCTGCGAACGGATGAAGTGCTGGAACTTCATCGGGTCGCGGATGAAGAAGATCGGCGTATTGTTGCCGACCATGTAGTAGTTGCCCTCGGTGGTGTAGAACTTCAGCGCAAAGCCGCGGGGATCACGCCAGGTATCGGGGCTGCCCCGCTCGCCGGCCACCGTTGAGAACCGGGCCAGCATGTCGGTCTTGGTGCCCGGCTGGAATACCGCGGCCTTGGTATAGGCACTGACATCGTTGGTCACCTCGAAGCGACCGAAGGCGCCACCGCCCTTGGCGTGTGGCTGGCGCTCCGGAGTGCGCTCGCGGTTGAACTGAGCCATCTGCTCGATGAGGTAGTGATCCTGCAAAAGGATCGGGC
>JAODNG010000406.1 GCA_025465385.1 Pseudonocardiales bacterium | reverse complement strand
CGGCAGGTCGTGCTCCCAAGTCAGCTCGTGCCAGCGGGCGTCTCGATCGCGACTACTTCGGCGCGGACCTCTCCCGACGGCGATTGGTAGGTGATCGTGTCACCCGCGCTGCGACCGACCACGGCACGGGCCAGCGGGCTACCGGGCGTAATCGCAGTGGACTCTTCACCGTCCATGATCTCCTCTGCGATCGCGACCGCGCGCATGGTCCTCGTGGTTCCGTCGGCGAACCGGAGGGTCACCATTGTTCCGTCTGGCAACTCGTCGGTGCCCCCAGCAGCGGTCCCGCACCGAAGCTGTCCGATCTGCTCGGTCACCTGGGCGATCCGCTCGTCCACCCACGAGAGGTCTTCGGGAAGCTCCAGGGCCGTGGCGGCGTCCGCGAAGTCTCCAACCGAATCCCGGTTGTCCAGCCCTTCAACAAGTTCTTGCCGGCGGCGGTGCAAGGCTGCCAGCTCCTGCTCGAGTCGCTCCACTGCCGTTGCGCCCGCCTGACTGCGGTACTGATCCGCCTGGCCTTGGGTCACCATCGATGTCCCCTCTCGGGTGCTGTCTCCCCTCAGGTGTCGAAGAGCTCTTGCCGTGGTTTACCCACCAACCCCGGCATCGAATCAGCGCGACCTGCTACCTCTGGGCGGCGCGGACATAATCTGGGTGGCCAGTCGCTCGGTGATGCGCAGTCGCGGAGTGTTCTCCCGGGCCCGGTCCGCGATCTGCCGCGGGTTTAACCCCATGCCGTGATAGAGCCGGACGACCTTCTCCTGCTCAGCGTTCCATGGTCTGCGAGGCGATGGTCTGCGGGGCGATGCGGTCCTCGGTTCGGGGATCCGGACGGCGCGGGCGTCCGCGACTGGCCCGACGGGTGTCGTGCAACGGTCCCGGTAGTCGAGCCCCAGGGCGGCGTCCTTCTTCGCGAGTTCCCCGGCTTCGCCGCGCCGCCGGATCTCGGCCTCATCAGCGACGATGAAGCTGTCGGCGCTCTTGTTGACCCCGACAGCGGTGATCGCCACCCCGCGGTAGTGCACTGCCTGGCATTGCGCCTTCGTGCAGTACCGGTACCCGAGCTGCGCCCGTTCTTCGAGTAGCTCTTCACCGCATTCGATGCAGTTTTCTACCCAGGTCACTCCGTCAACCACCTCCACCAGGTTTAACGCCTCGACCGGCTCCCCTCTTCCACTACTCGTCTCCTGGCTCACGGCGCCACACCGCGGTCATACCCTCGCTGCGCAGCCACACCCTGTCGAGGTCCCCACGGCGGTACTGCTGCAGACAGTTATCTGCGGTCTCTGGCGAGTAGACGTCGAACACGTTGCCCCGCTGGCCGTAGACGAGCACCGCGTGACAGTCGACCTCACCCCCATCGTTGTCGACTGAAAGCCACACAATGCAGCCGCGATCCAGTGCGTGGCAGATGTCGGCGAGCGTGGGCTGCCGGTACTCAGTCAGCATCCTGGCACCGAAGGTGCTGAGCTCTTGCGCCGCGAGACACTCGCGGCGGTGCCGCGCAAGCCGATGTGGTGTCCAGTACTTGTCCCATGACGAGTCCCACTCCTGGCGGTAATAGTGCCGGAGGTAGTCGAAGCCCTCCCGCAGGCACCGCTCAGGCTCGTAGGCACACACCATCTGCAGGTACAGGCCCTGTTCAAGCAGGAAACGCCGGGCCCTGACCCGCTGCGCCGCATTGCCCGGCTCTCGACCGACCTCGCGATCAACCCACTGCGTGTCCGGGGTATCGGTCACCCCTAGCACGTACAAGACGTTCGCAGTGACACAGGTCAAGCAAGAATTGTCGTCCACCTGCTGCAGGTCCAGCGGTTGCCGGCGTATCACGTGTGCCGGGAGCGGGATTCGAACCCGCATGCCCCTAGGGACAGACGCTTTTGAGGCGTCCGCGTATGCCATTCCGCCACCCCGGCCAGCACATCGCTCAGCGTCGAGCACTCGGATGCTAGCAGCACCTGAGGGCCGAGCGTTCGCAGCGTCACGGTCGTAGGTGCGTTTGCGGACGCTTGTCGGCCAGGATCACATCTTCGTCACGACAACCGACCGGCCGTGCCCTCCTTGCAGCGGCAGCACTACGGTCTGACGATCGCATCGCGAGACACCGCACGGCTGCAGTCGCAGGCATCTGTTCTGAGGAGACACGCATGGCGCACCGCACCGTTGTCCGCGCGGCGGCCCTTCTCGGTGCCCTGTCGGTCGTGATAGCCGGCTGCGGCGGTGGCAAAACCACGACGGCCCCGGGACCAGCCACCGCTGGTCCGCCCGCGAAGCAGTGTGATCCCCGTGACGCTGTGCAGGCCAAAGCCAGCGGGCAGCCGAACATCGCGCCGTTGAAGATCGGAACCTTGCTGCCGGAGACCGGCAGCTTGAGCTTCCTTGGCCCCCCCGAGTTCGCGGCCATCGACATGGCCGTCAAGGAGATCAACGCGGGCGGTGGGGTGCTGGGCAACCCGGTGGTCAACATCCGGGGCGACTCCGGTGACGACAAGACGGACACGGCCAACCAGACTGTGGACCGGGAACTTGGCCAAGGCGCGCAGGTGATCATCGGTGCGGCCGCCTCCGGAGTCACCAAACTGGTCATCGACAAGATCACCGGTGCGGGCCTGGTCGAGTTCTCACCGGCCAACACCTCCGACGAGTTCACCTGCTGGCCCGATAAGGGCCTCTACTTCCGCACCGCTCCGCCGGACCGGCTGCAGGCCCAAGCCCTGGCGGCGCTGATGGCCACCGACGGTGCGCAACGGATCTCCATCCTGGCTCGCAACGATCCCTACGGCAGCGGGCTGGCCAACAACACGGTGCAGAACCTGCGTGCCGCCGGCATCCCGCAAAACCAGATTCAGAAGATCATCTACGATCCAAACGCGACGTCGTACAACACCGAGATCGACGACGTCAGGCAATTCAACCCGGACGCGATCGCGGTGATCGGCTTTGATGAGTCGAAGAAGATCCTGACCCGGATGAGCGAGGTACGTATCGGGCCGGGACAGAAATTGGTCTATGGCACCGACGGCAACATGGGCAACGCGCTGGGCATGGGCCTGCCGCCCGGCTTGCTCAACGGCATGAAGGGCACCGCTCCGTTGAGCAAGCTGTCGCCCGGTTTCGAGCAGCGGCTGCGGGCCGACGATCCCAGAGTGGTCGACACCAACTACGCCGGTGAAGCCTACGACGCCGTCGTCATCGTCGCGCTGGCTGCCGAGCGGGCAAAGTCAACCAAGGGGGTGGACATCGCCTCGGAGATCAACGGGATCACGAAGGACGGCGAGAAATGCACCACCTTCCGCCAGTGCCGGGACATCATCGACAGTGGCGGTAACCCCGACTACGACGGTGTCACCGGCACCTTGGACTTCTCCGCCGCTGGTGAGCGCGCCGTGGGTTCCTACGGAATCCTGAAATTCAACGCGCAGAACAAGATCGACGAAGCCGCCATCCAGTACCGCGTAGTGGGCCGCTGACGATGATGACACCGCATCCAGCGGGGCCTTCGGAGCGTCGAATCACCTCGCTCAGCCCACTGAATGCGGTATGACGGCGCGTGATCCGGCCAGGGTGCCTAGGTAGAGTTCGATTACTTTAGGGTCCTTCATGAGGGCAGCGCCGGTGTTGGTGTAGGCGTTGCGGCCCTGGTCAAGCACGTAACCCCGGTCGCAGATCTGCAGGCAGCGCCGGGCGTTCTGCTCCACCATCACAATAGACACGCCGGCTGCATTGATCTTCTTGCAGCGTACGAACACTTCGTCGGCGAACATCGGCGACAGTCCGGCAGAAGGCTCGTCGAACAGTAAGACTGCTGGTTCCATCATCAGCGCTCGACCCATCGCAACCATTTGCCGCTCGCCGCCGGACAGCGCTGCCGCCTTGGTCTTGCGCCGCTCACCGAGCAGCGGGAACAGCGAGCACACCGCGTCGAATCTGGTGGTGAAGGTACGCGGCCGCAGGTAGACACCCATCTGCATGTTCTCCTCGATGGTCAGCGAGGCAAACACGTTGTTATTCTGCGGCACGTAGCCGACACCCTTGGTGACCAGCGTGTGCGCTTTGGCGGCGGTAATGTCGGCGTCGCGCAGCGTGACTGTGCCCTCCCGCACCGGGATCAGCCCGAACATCGCCTTGAGCAGTGTTGACTTGCCGGCACCGTTGGGCCCGATAATGCCGACGATCTCACCCTCGCGGAGGTAGAAGTTGCACCCCTGCAAGATGTTCACCCCCGGCAGGTAGCCGGCCACCAGGTCGTCGGTCCGCAACAGCGCGCCTTGGGCCAGCTCGCGGTGTCGCTGCGGGGTCGCGGCCAGCTCCGCGGGCGACACCCCAACACCGATCGAGCCATCGGTCGAGGCGGTCACGCCGACAGATCCTGACCGCGTTCGATGGCCGCCTCGAGCTCGCTTTCGATCTCGGCGACGAGCTTCGCCGTCTGGCCCACCGGGTTGCCATCGGCGTCGAACTCCAGTACCTGGTCGTGGTGCGAGCCCAGGTAAGCGTCGACGACCGCCCTATTGGACGACAATGCCTCGGACCGGCCCTCGGCGATCACGCGGCCCTGGGCCATCACCACCACCCAGTCACTGATGTTCCGGATGACGTCCATGTCGTGCTCCACGAACACCACAGTCATACCGTCATCGCGCAGCGACTTGACGTGTTGCAGAAGACTTTCGGTAAGCGCGGGGTTCACCCCGGCCATCGGCTCGTCGAGCATCACGACAGCCGGGTCCATCATCAGCGCTCGGGCCATCTCCAGTAGCTTGCGCTGGCCGCCGGATAGGCAGCCGGCGAGATCGTCGGCCTTGGAATCCAGCTGGAACCGGGTGAGCAGCTCCATCGCCTTGCGGGTGTTGGCCTGCTCCTGCCGTCCCCAGGTGCCGAGCAGGGCACCGAAGAACCGCTCGCCGGTCTGCTTCGGAGTGGCCAGGCGCATGTTGTCCAGCACGGTGAGCTTGGCGAGGGCCTTGGTGAGTTGGAATGTGCGGACCACCCCGCGGCGGGCCACCTGGTGCGGGGCAAGCCGGGACAGTGGCATGCCGTCGAAGGTCCAGTGACCGGTGTCGGGCCGGTCGAACCCGGTCAGCAAGTTGAACAGGGTGGTCTTGCCGGCGCCATTCGGGCCGATCAGGCCGGTGATCCAGCCCCGTTGGAATTCCAGATGAGTCACGTCGACGGCCCGCACGCCGCCGAATGAGCGAGTGATCGAATCGATCACGAGCACCGGGTCGGGCTTGCGGGCACCCGGCTGCGCGGGCACCTCGGCTGGCAGCTCACCGCGCATCGAGCAGCACCTCACTCCGCTTACCGAAGATGCCCTGCGGTCGGAACGCCATCAACACGGCCAGAGCCACCCCCACGAGAACGAACCGGATAGCGCCGACATCTTGATTATCGATGAAGGAGATCAATGGGTTACTACCTGCGGTGGCCTGGCGCAGAAAATTGTCGGTGATCGAGAGCACGAACCAGAAGATCATGGAGCCGATGACCGGACCGAACACCCGACCGGCGCCGCCGATGATGAGGGCCGCGTAGGCGAAAAAAGTCTGCGGCGGCGAGTAGAAGTCCGGCGTGAGCGACTGCGTGGTCAGCGCAAAGACAATCCCGCCGACCGCACCGAAGACCCCGCCCAACACCAACGCCTGCATCTTGTAGACGAAGACGTTCTTGCCCAAGGCGCGGACTGCATCCTCGTCCTCCCGGATCGCCTTGAGGACCCGGCCCCACGGGCTGCGCACGAGGAGAAACACCAGGGTCAGCGACAGGCCCACCACAGTCCAGCCCACACAGATCGCCCACAGATCCTGGCCTAAGAAACGTACTCCGAAAAAATCATAGAAATGACCGTTGTCGAAAGGGCTGAGCTGGCGAAAGCTGCCGCCGTAGCCGGTGAGACCCTGGGTGCCACCGGAGAAATCGGTCATCGACGTCGAGCGGGTGATCAGCCGCAGGATCTCCGCTGCCGCGATCGTGACGATCGCCAGATAGTCCGCACGCAGCCGCAGCGTCGGGATCCCGAGCAACAGCGCGAGGACCATCCCCGCGACGATCCCCACCAGCACTCCCGCCCACAGCGGCAGGCCGAAATTCAGCACCGCGATGCCCATTCCGTATCCGCCGACCAACGCGAAGCCGATCTGACCGAAATTGAGCAGGCCACCGTAGCCGAAGTGGATGTTAAGCCCGATCGCGAGCAAGGCGAAAAAAATCGCCGACGGGCCGACCAACGCCGCGATGCCGTTAGCGAGCAGACTCGCAATGTCGATCATCTGCTCACCCGATCCGCGCCCGGCTACCGAGCAAGCCCTGCGGTCTGATCACCAGGATGACGATGAGGACAGCAAGCCCACCCAGGTATTTAAGGTCCACCGGGATGACTTGTGCGGATATCTGCACCAGCACTCCCACGACCAGGCAGCCCAGCAGCGCGCCGTAGGCAGTGCCCAGCCCACCAAGGATTACTCCGGCGAACATCAGCAGCAGCAGGTTGAAGCCCATCTCGTACTGCACCGTGCCGCCCAACTCGGACAGCCCGAACAGCACGCCACCCAACGCCGCAAGTGCGCCGGCCAGGATCCACACGAACAGCACGACCCGTTCGACGTTGATGCCCGATGAGGCGGCCAGGTCCCGGTTGTCGGCCACCGCCCGCATCGCCTTGCCAATTCTGGTCCGCTGCAGCAGCAGTGCGACCCCGACCAGGACGGCCAGACTGATCACGATCGTGGCGAGATCCTTGTCGGTGATGCTGATGAACCCGTAGTTGCGTTCCACCTGGTTGGTGTAATCGGCGAACGACTCAGACCGGCCGCCGAAGTAGATCAGCACCACATAGCGCAGCGCCAGCGCCAGCCCGATGGAGATCACCAGCTGGGCGATGAGACCGGCGCGGCGCCGCCGCATCGGCCGCCAGATAGCCAGGTCAGTGGCCGCGCCGACAGCGGCGCCGGCCGCGATCGCCAGCAAGGTGGCCCAGACCAGCTGCAGCCCGAAAGTGACGTTCAGCGTCCAGGCCAGCACGGCTCCGATCGTGACCAGTTCGCCGTGCGCGAAGTTGGTCAGCCCAGTCGTCCCGAAGATCAGTGACAGGCCGACCCCGGTGATGCCGATGACCAGGCCGAACCGAATGCCGTCGACCAGTACCCGCAGGGCCGTGGCGCTCGCCGATGTCTGCAGCCCGGCACGCTGCGCGCCGAATCGGAACACCACCAGCGACAACGTTCCCGGCGCCACATCGCGGACCACCTCGCCCTGCAGCACGGTGACGCCCGGCGGCAGGGATTGTCGATCGATCCGGAAGGTGTACTCGCCCGGGGTGGGTACGGTCAGTTCCCAGCGACCACCGGTATTCGACGTAGTCGAGGCGACCTGCCGTCCGCCGGCATCCAAGGCCTGCACCCGGACACCGGCCAGCAACGTGCCGTCGACGTTGCGCAGCGTGCCGCTGACCGGCAGACCTGGCTGCTCGTGTGGAGCTGGCTGCGATGATGTGCCGTGTGGCGGTTGCTGGGTGGCCAGTGCCGGAACTGCCAGCCCGATCAGGCCGGCGATCGCGATCAGGGCGACGATGAGCGCGCGCAGCAGGCCGGTAACTGGCCGGGTGAAGCCGGAATTCTCCGGCCGTGCTCCCTCCGTCGACCGGTCAGGCCCTGCTGGTCGCACGGCGGTGCTCCTCCTCCACGGGATAGATGTCGGCCGGCGGCTCGGTTCAGCCACCGCCAGCCGAGCAAGTGCCCATAGTGAGCTATCGGCAGCGCACCCCAGCCAGCAGGTCTGCCAACGAGTCTGACGCGCGCAGCGACCAGCACGGGTCGCCTAGCTTCGTGGACTGCTCTGTGGTTGAGCTCGGGAAGGGCCGAGCTGATCACAACCCCCGGAAGGACATGTCCAGCGGCCGCGTCAACCTGGAGGACGGTCGCGCAGTAGGCAGGTGAGCCGGGCTGTGCAGATCGGACGTTGGTGGTCGTCACTGATCCGGATCTCGAAGGTCGCCATCGTGCGGCCGCGGTGCAGCGGCGTGCACACACCGGTGACTTCTCCGTCGGTCGCCGACCGATGGTGCGAGCAGGACAGTTCTACGCCTAGCGGAACCTTCTCCGGCATACTCCACATCGAGGCCGCGATCGAGCCGAGCGTTTCGGCCAGCACGGCGTTCGCCCCGCCGTGCAGGAGCCCGAAGTACTGGCGGTTGTGGGCAACCGGCATGGTCCCCACCAGCCGCTCCGGGTCCCATTCGGTGATCTTGATTCCGATCCGCTCGGTGAGCTGCTCGCCAGCCCAACGGGCCATCAGCTCGATGGCAGCCGGATCGACCTCGAACGGCACGCCGGACGTGGTCACCAGAACCTCCCAGGCCGAGGAACTCGCCACTCTAGGTGCTGGCGCAGCCGGCTGTCGGTGCTGCGGCCTAGACTCGCGGGCCGTGACGGTTACTCCACCGCGGTTGCTCCTACTCGATGGCCACTCGCTGGCTTACCGGGCGTTCTTCGCGCTGCCTGCAGAGAATTTCCGCACCACGACGGGGCAGACAACCAACGCGGTGTACGGCTTTACCTCGATGCTGATCAACCTGCTGCGCGACGAGCAGCCCAGTCACGTGGCTGCAGCGTTCGACATCTCCCGCAAGACCTTCCGCGCGGAGGCCTACGCGCCATACAAGACCAACCGCAGCACGACGCCCGACGAGTTCCGCGGCCAAGTCTCGCTGATTCATGACGTGCTGGGCACCCTGGGGATCCCGGTGCTCACCAAGGAGAACTACGAAGCCGATGACGTCATCGCGACCCTGGTCACCCGGGCTGAGGCGGCGGGTTTCCAGGTACTGATCTGCACCGGGGACCGAGACGCGTTGCAGTTGGTCAGCGACCAGGTGACCGTGCTGTACCCCCGCAAGGGGGTCTCAGACCTGACCCGGTTCACACCTGACGAGGTCGCCGAGCGCTACGGCTTGACCCCGTCGCAATACCCGGATTATGCGGCACTGCGTGGCGACCCCTCGGACAACCTGCCAGGCATCCCTGGGGTAGGAGATAAGACCGCGGCGAAGTGGGTGCGGGAGTTCGGTTCGTTGGACGCTTTGATCGATCGGGTGGATGAGGTCAAGGGCAAGGCCGGCGACGCGCTGCGCGAAAACCTGGCGTCGGTGCTGCTCAACCGCCGGCTCACCGAGCTGGTCCGGAATGTCGATCTGCCCGACCAGCCCGCCGACCTCGTACTCAAAGCGTGGGACCGCGAGGCGGTGCACCGGCTGTTCGACGAGCTGGAGTTCCGGGTGCTGCGGGACCGGCTGTTCGCCACATTGAGTGCACCCGAGCCGGAAGCTGAGGAGGGCTTCCAAGCCCGGGGCGGGATGATAGAGGCCGGTGCGGTGGCCGGCTGGCTGGATGCGCATGCCCGGGACGGGCAGCGGACCGGACTGGCCTTCCGCGGTAGCTGGGCGCGCGGCGCCGGGGATCTGGAAAGCCTGGCCCTGGCCGCTGCCGACGGCGAGGGCGGCTACCTTGATCCGCGCACGTTGACCCCCGAGGACGAGGGGGCGCTCGCGCAGTGGCTAGCTGACCCGGCCGTGCCAAAGGCCGCGCATGACGCCAAACCGCTGCTGCACGCGTTGCGGGCGCGCGGTGTGACCCTGGCGGGGCTGACCAGCGACACCGCGCTGGCCGCCTACCTGGTCCGACCCGGTCAGCGGTCGTTCGACCTTGCCGATCTGGTACTGCGATATCTGCGCAAGGAGTTACGGGTCGAACCCGGCGAGGTTGCCCAACCGAGCCTGTTCGAGGACGAAGACACCGCCGCCCGGGTCTCCGACGAGATCCTGCGGGCCCGGGCGGTCGCCGAGCTGGCCGTGGCGCTGGACGCCGAGCTGGATCACATCGCCGGTCGGTCGTTGCTCACTGACCTGGAGCTTCCACTGCTCGCCGTGCTGGCCGACCTGGAGGCAGCCGGCATCGCCATCGACGGTGACGTGCTGGCCGGGCTGGAGGCCGGCTTCTCGGCAGCGGTGAAGCAGGCCGAGCAGGACTGCTTCGGGGTGATCGGCAAGGAGGTCAACCTGGGCTCGCCCAAACAGCTGCAGGTGGTGTTGTTCGACGAGCTGGGCATGCCCAAAACCAAACGGACCAAGACGGGCTACACCACCGACGCCGATGCGCTGCAGACACTTTATGAGTCGACCGCGCATCCGTTCCTGGCGCATCTGTTGGCGCACCGGGACGCGACCCGGCTGAAGACCACGGTGGATGGATTGTTGAAAACCGTTGCCGATGATGGGCGAATCCACACCACCTACCTCCAGACCATCGCAGCGACCGGGCGGCTGTCCTCGACGGAGCCGAACCTGCAGAACATTCCGATCCGCACCGAGTCCGGACGCCGGATCCGGCAGGCGTTCGTGGTGGGCCCGGGCTATTCGGAACTGATGACGGCGGACTACAGCCAGATCGAGATGCGGATCATGGCGCACCTGTCCGAGGACACTGCGCTGATTGAAGCGTTCACCTCCGGGCATGATTTTCACGCCGCCACCGCCGCGCGGGTATTCGCGGTGGACGCCGCTGCGGTCAGCGGCGAGCAGCGCGCCAAGATCAAGGCGATGAACTACGGCCTGGCCTACGGCCTTTCCGCGTTCGGGCTCTCCGCGCAGCTTCGGATCTCCACCGAAGAGGCTCGGGAGCTGATGGATGAATACTTCACCCGGTTCGGCGGGGTCCGCGATTATCTGCGCACCATCGTGGAGAAGGCCCGGCTGGACGGTTACACCGCCACGATCATGGGTCGCCGGCGCTACTTGCCCGACCTGGTCAGTGACAACCGGCAGCGCCGCGAGATGGCCGAGCGGATGGCGCTCAATGCGCCAATCCAGGGCAGCGCCGCGGATATCATCAAGGTCGCAATGCTGCACGTCGCGCGCGCATTGCGCGTCGAAGGCCTACGGTCCCGGATGTTGCTGCAAGTGCACGACGAGCTCGTACTGGAAGTAGCCGAGGGCGAGCGCCCCGCCCTGGAAGCGGTGGTGAGACGCGAGATGGCCTCGGCGTACGCCCTGGACGTCCCCCTAGAGGTCTCGATCGGCCTAGGCCACAGCTGGAACGACGCCGCGCACTGAGCTCGGATGCTTGACTACGGTGACCGCCGTTCGGCTCCGAATGGCGCCGATCAGCCGCGGCGGCAGCAGAAGATCGCGGTTCCCGGGAACAGCGCGCCACGAAGAGGGCTCCATTGGCCCCATTCTCGACGCAGGTCGGGTGGCCACTCCGGTTCTATCACGTCCTCCAACACCAAACCGGCGGCGACGATCTCCCTGACCCGGTCACCCAGGGTGCGGTGGTGCTCCACATAAGTGGGGTGGCGAAGGCCGTCCACCTCGACATAAGGGGTGCGATCGAAATATGACTGCGCCACGGTCAAACCGGCCTCCCCCGGGTCGTCGGGGAAGATCCAGCGCAATGGGTGGGTCACTGCGAACACCCACCGACCGCCGGGGCGCAGCACCCGGGCGACCTCTCTCATCACCTCGGCTGAGTCCGCGACGAACGGCACCGCACCGAAGGCGGAACACGCGAGGTCGAAGCTCCCTTGGGCAAAGGGCAATCGACCTGCGTCGGCCTGCACCAAGGGCACCGAGATTCCGGTTTCACCGGCTGCCGCCACCGCGTGCGACAGCATCGCCGCCGACAGGTCCAGGCCGACGACCTGTGCGCCATGGGCAGCCAGCCAGCGCGCACAAGGCGCGGACCCGCAACCGACCTCCAGTACCCGGCGGCCGACCACCTCGCCGAGCAGGCCGGCGTCTGACTCGCGAAGCCCCTCTGGGCACCAGACGAAATCCGCCGGACCGAGGAAATCACCGTGCTCGGCGAGATAGTCCGCAGCATCGGCGTCCCACCACCGACGGTTCGCGGCGACCGTCTCCTCGACGCTGACCAGCTGTTTCACCACACCGACAGTGCCCAGCACCGCCTCAGCGCTGCAGTGGCTGTCCAGCGGGATCATCCGGTCATCGCCTTGGTCTGGTTGCGGCGCGTCTGTCACTGAGGCAGTCTCTCACCACGAAGCTGGCAAGCGTCGGGGTCGGGTTTGCTGGTCTGACTCCTGCCTGGGTAGGATTGATCTGCGCTGTCGTTTCGCGCTGCCCAGGTTGTCAAGCGAGCCTTGGTCGTCAAGCTAGCTCGGTTGTCAAGCTCGCTCGGTATCAAGCTCGCGCAGCGGCGAGTGTGATCCGCCGGGTGAGGTTGATCGGTCGGGTGAGGTTGGTCTGTCGGGTGTGGCTGATCTGGCGCAGTGGGGAATCAGCGCACCGCCACAACAGTTGAGACAAACACCGACCGCTCGACCCTATCCCTTCGGAGCACCCCACCGCATGTCCACCGACACCACCACCGCCCCGGCCCCACAGCAAGTTGCGATCAACGATATCGGGACGGAGGAGGACTTTCTCGCCGCCATCGACAAGACGATCAAGTACTTCAACGATGGCGATATCGTCGAGGGCACCATCGTCAAAGTTGACCGTGACGAAGTGCTGCTTGACATTGGTTACAAGACCGAGGGCGTCATCCCGTCCCGGGAACTGTCCATCAAACACGACGTCGACCCGGCGGATGTCGTGTCGGTGGGCGACGAGGTCGAGGCCCTCGTTCTCCAGAAGGAGGACAAGGAAGGCCGGCTGATCCTGTCGAAGAAACGCGCCCAGTATGAGCGCGCCTGGGGGAATATCGAGACCCTCAAGGAGAACGAGGAGCCGGTGCGCGGCACCGTCATCGAGGTGGTCAAGGGTGGTTTGATCCTCGACATCGGGCTGCGTGGCTTCCTGCCCGCCTCGCTGGTCGAGATGCGCCGCGTCCGCGACCTCCAGCCCTACGTGGGCCGGGAGTTGGAAGCCAAGATCATTGAGCTGGACAAGAACCGCAATAACGTGGTGCTTTCCCGCCGTGCCTGGCTTGAGCAGACCCAGTCCGAGGTCCGTCACACGTTCCTCAACACCCTGCGCAAGGGCCAGATCCGCAAGGGCGTCGTCAGCTCGATCGTCAACTTCGGCGCCTTCGTGGA
>JAODNG010000389.1 GCA_025465385.1 Pseudonocardiales bacterium | reverse complement strand
CTCAGCTAGATGATCACACCGTCGACGAACCGCCCAACGGCACTGCTGGCGTGGTGGAGACAGCTGCCAGCGCCCCGGTCGTTGAGGCGTCCGACGAATGGTCAGTTGACGAATGGGATGGGCCAGAGGACTTCCGGTTTGTCGTCCGTCCCTACACCTGGACCGGGGGGCGCACCCGACCGGTCCAGGACCTCGCCGTCGAGACGCTGATCTTCACCAGCGACCAGGGTCGGGACGTGACAGCGATCTGCTCCGCAGAGCACGCCGCGATCGCTGAGCTGTGTGCCGAGGTCCGCTCGGTCGCCGAGGTTGCGGCCCTACTGAGACTGCCGCTCGGAGTGGCCCGAGTACTGCTCGCTGACATGATCGATACCGGCTTGGTGAACGTGCACCGCAACACTTTCGGCTTGGACAGCGCGCCGGATTTGTCGCTGCTGGAGCGGGTGCTGGCCGGGTTGCACCGGCTGTAGTCCGGATCAATGCGCAACGTCGACGTCGCGCCGCGGCAGGGTGTTCGCGATCACCGCAGTGAGCTGCTGGAGTGGTCCGCTGCCGCTGGTCGGTGGTAGGGCAACCACGACGTAGACCGGACGGTCCACCGCCACCCAGGTACTAGTGCCACGCCCGACGAGTTCCAGGAGCTGCACTCCGGAGACGTCCAATAGCCGGGAGGTCGCCGTGAGCTCGACGGGGCGGTCCAGCCCGCAGCGCAGCACCACCGGCGGCTCACCCCAGCCGGCCGCGCCCACAGGGGCTGGAGTAGTGAGGCTCCTCCGTTGCAAGGGACCCGCATCGCCGCCGTCCAGTGTCTCGGGTAGGGCGGCCAGCAGCCGCGCGCAATCCATGGAATCTGCCGAGGGCGCCGGGACGACAGCCAGACCGAGCGGACCCAGAGGCTGCTCGCGCACCACCTCCGCAGCGATGAGCACCCCCACCACTAATGCCACCGCCAGGGCCAATGCGATCCCCAGCGGCCACCGTGGAATGCCGGCCGGCCCCGTGGAAGCGGACGAGAACACGCAGATCGCCGTCAGGACAGGTGCACGATGGGGCAGGTCAACGTGCGGGTGATGCCGTCCACCGTCTGCACCTTGGCCAGCACCAGCTGGCCCAACTGGTCCACGTCGGCGGCTTCCGCCCGCACGATCACGTCATACGGGCCGGTGACGTCCTCTGCGCTGGCGACGCCTGGCAGGCTCGATACCGCCGCAGCCACCGCGGCGGCCTTGCCGACCTTGGTCTGGATGAGGATGTATGCCTGAACCACGGCGGATCCTTCGTCTCGTCGGCTCTATCGGATACTAACGAACCTACCGCCTGGCTCCCTACCTCCTGGATCGGAGGCGTGACCGTGTGTGCTGCCGGTGGTGCCGCCCCTGACTCGCCGCTGCCGGACTCAGGAACGGTAGCCGAGCTGGGAGAATTCGGGCTGATCGCTCGGATCACCGCCGGCCGCGAACGGTCGCCGGGGACCCTGCTGGGCCCGGGGGACGACGCTGCGGTGCTGGCGGCTGCCGACGGCCGGGTGGTCGTGACCACCGATGTGCTCGTCGAGGGGGTGCATTTCCGGCTGGACTGGTCCACACCGCACCAGGTCGGGCGCAAAGCGGTAGCGGCCAACCTCGCCGACGTGGCGGCGATGGGCGCGGTGCCGACCGCGCTGGTCGTCGGGTTGGCCGTTCCCGGGCGTACGCCGATATCCACGGTGGATGGCTTGGCGGCCGGAATGTGGGCGGAGGCCGGGCAGGCCGGTGCCGGCATCGTCGGCGGCGACGTGGTCAGCTCAGAGCAGCTCGTCGTGTCGGTGACCGCGCTGGGTGACCTGCAGGGTAGGGCGCCGGTCACCAGATCCGGTGCCCGGCCTGGAGACGTGCTCGCGCTGTGCGGCCGGCTGGGCTGGTCCGCCGCGGGTCTTGCCGTCCTTCGCCGAGGCTTGCAATTTCCATTGGCCCCATCTCCGCTGGCGGTGGTCGCTGCCCACCGGGTGCCGGAGCCTCCCTATGGTGCCGGCCCGCAGGCCGCTTCGGCCGGTGCCACGGCGATGATCGACGTCTCGGATGGCTTACTCTCCGACGCTGGGCACGTCGCCGAGGCCTCCGGTGTCGGCATCGATGTCGATTCGGCTGCGGTGGCGGTAGCCAGCCAGCTGGTCGAGGTGGCCTCAGCGCTGGGCGCTGACGCTCGGCACTGGGTACTCACCGGGGGAGAGGACCACGCGCTGCTGGCGAGCTTTCCCGCTGGGGTGGCGCTGCCTGCCGGGTGGACGGAGGTCGGCGTGGTGCGCGAAGGGCGCGGCGTGACCGTTGACGGGTCTGTAGTGCTGCCAGGGGGCTGGCAGCACTTCTCGTGAGTGCGAAACAGTGTTATAGCACTCAATGCCACTCACAAGCAGCGCCGTAGGCTGCCACCCGTGGAATGCCGGACCACGACGCTGGACCATCCCGACGCGCGTGTGCTGATCGCCGCACTGCAGCAGGAGTACGTCCGCCGTTACGGCGGCGACGATGCCACACCGACCGACGTCAGCGAGTTCGTCGCCCCGCGCGGGACTTTCATCGTGGGTTACCTCGACGGGACGGCCGTGGCTTGCGGCGGCTGGCGGGCACATGAGCCGGGGCCGGAATTCGCCGAGGGAGACGCGGAGATCAAACGGATGTACGTAGTCCCGGTGGTACGCGGTCGGGGGCTGTCCCGGCTCCTGCTCGTCGAACTGGAGCGCCGGGCGGTCGCCGCGGGCCGGCGGCGGCTGGTGCTGGAGACCGGGATTCGCCAGCCCGAGGCGATCGGGCTCTACCGCGCGTCGGGGTACTCCGAGATCCCGCAGTTCGGCGTCTACCGGTGCGACCCTCGCAGCCGGTGCTTCGGGAAGCTTCTTGCGGTGGCGGCGCAGCCCGCCCGCTGACCGCTCGCTAGGGTCGCACACCGTGGCTGCAGCTGTAGAAGAGATTGTGGAAACCGGCTGGGCCGGCGCGCTGGCTCCGGTAGCCGGACAGATCGCCACCACTGGTGACTTCCTCCGTGCCGAGATCGCTGCGGGCCGGCGTTACCTGCCCGCGGGAACCAACATCCTGCGCGCCTTCACCCAGCCGTTCGACCAGGTGCGGGTGCTCATCGTCGGCCAAGACCCGTACCCGACGCCCGGCCACGCGGTGGGGCTGTCGTTTTCGGTGGAGCCGCAGGTGCGGCCACTGCCGCGCAGTTTGGCCAACATCTTTCGGGAGTACAGCAACGACCTAGGGCTGCCCAGCCCGTCGAACGGTGATCTCAGTCGGTGGGCTGCGCGCGGCGTGCTACTGCTCAACAGAGTGCTCACGGTGGAACCGGGGCGCCCGGGGTCGCATCGCGGCAAGGGCTGGGAGCAGGTCACCGAGCAGGCCATCCGCGCCTTGGTGGCGCGTCCAGCGCAGCCACTGGTGGCGATCTTGTGGGGCCGGGACGCGGGCACCTTACGTCCGATGCTCACCGACGTGCCGTGTATCGAGAGCGCGCACCCGTCACCGATGTCGGCTGATCGGGGGTTCTTCGGCTCCCGCCCGTTCAGCCGCGCCAATCACCTGCTCGCGGAGCTGGGAGCCGATCCGGTCAACTGGACGTTGCCCTAGCTCGCGAGCCTCCGGGTCGTGGAGCCGTCAGCCTCGGGAGACTTTGCCTGCTTTGAGGCAGGAAGTGCAGACGTTGAGGCGGCGACGATTGCTGGCGCCGATTTTCGCCCGGACAGTCTGAATGTTCGGGTCCCACCGGCGATGTGTTCGCCGGTGCGAATGCGAGACCGACATGCCGAAGCCCGGCCCCTTGCCGCAGACGTCGCACACGGCAGCCACGTCACACACTCCCTGGATTCGTCGCGAGGGTGGTACGCCCGTTTCCCGGGCGGTCCGGTGAAGCGTAACCCGGCGGTGCACGGCGCCGCGCACCGGGGACGCTGTGGGTCGGTAATCTTCGACGTTGGTAGCTCTTGGAGAGCCACAAATTCAGCCTACGACCGGGTTAGACGAAGGCGGTGAGCAGCCGCGGTGTTGCAGTCGCTGGACGGCGCAGCGGTCCGTCGCTGGGCAGTGACATGCTGCGAGGTGCTCGCCGCACACCGTGACGAAATCGATGCGCTCAACGTGTTCCCGGTCGCCGACCAGGACACCGGCTCCAACCTGCTGGCCACCATGCGGGCCGGGCTGGATGCGGTGCTCCGGGACCACAACGCGGACAAGGGTGTTCCGCCGGGCAGTACGGTCGCGATGCTGGCCCGCGGCGCGTTGATGGGAGCCAGGGGCAACTCAGGAGTGATCCTGTCCCAGGTGCTGCGCGGCCTGGCGGAACCCCTGATCGGCCCGGAGCTGGACGGCCGGGCCTGGGACGGCGCGGCCCTGCGCAAGGGGCTGTGCCGGGCTGACGAGCTGGCCACGGCGGCGGTATCTGAGCCGGTGTCCGGGACGGTGCTTACGGTGCTGCACGCGGCGGCGCGGGCGGCCATGGCGGTCCAGTCCGACGAACTCAGCGCCGTGGCGTCGGCGGCCACTGCCGCCGCAGCCGGCGCGCTGGCCGACACTCCCCGCCAGCTCGCCGCGCTGGCCGTCGCAGGAGTGGTGGACGCGGGCGGTCGCGGGCTGATCCTGCTGTTGGAAGCGCTGCTGGCGGTGGTGAACGAGCGTCCCGGTGTGCGGTCCACCGTCGCCGCCGCAACCCTACTTCGTCCGAGACAGGTGCTGGACGTGGCGCGGAAAGGCGGTTGCGCCGAGTACGAGTACGAAGTGATGTACCTGCTGGACGGTACCAACCAGGCCAGCATCGCCACGTTGCGCGCCGAGCTGGCGAACCTGGGCGACTGCGTGGCTGTCGTCGGCTCGGGCGAGACCGGCATCGGCCGGGGTGCGCAGCTGTGGAACGTGCACGTGCACAGCTCGGATGTCGGCGCCGTGATCGAGGCCGGCGTGCGGGCCGGACGGCCGCACCGCATCACGGTACTGCGCTTCGCCGATCAACCCCGGACCGATCACACCGACCGCAACCAGTTCGTCATCGACCACGCGGTGCTCGCCATGGTCTCCGGATCTGGAGTGGCTGAGTTGTTCCGCGGGGAAGGGGTGACCACCACCCAGGCTCACAGCAGCCTCGACGAGCTACGCGCGGCTCTCGCCGGCACCCGCGCCCGGCATGTCACAGTGCTGGCCGAGCCCACCGCCGCCACCAGGGCCGAACTCGCGGCGGTCCAGGTTCGGACTACCGGCCAAGAGGTGGTGGTCGTAACGACGGGGTCCCCGGTGCAGGCACTGGCTGCGATCGCGGTGCACGATTCCGCGCGGCGCCCCGCCGACGACCTGGTGGCCATGACCGAAGCGGCGGCCGCGTCCCGGCGTGGAGAGCTCACCGTGGCCCGGGGAGAGGCGTTGACCTGGGCGGGACGCTGCCAGCCGGGCGATACCCTCGGAATGGTCGGCGACGAAGTCGTCCTGATCGACCGCGATCCGCTGGTCGCGGCCCGCGAGCTGGTGCAGCGAATGCTGTCGGTGGGCGGGGAGCTGGTCACAGTTCTGCTCGGCGAGGACGCCCCGGATGGCGTGGGGGACTCGCTGATCGAGCACCTGCGCAGAGCACATCCCGAGGTCGAGGTGGTGGTCTACGCCGGTCGCGTGCCGCAACGTGTGCTGCTGGTGGGGGTGGAGTGAGCCGTGGTCGGGACAAATGACTCGCTGGACCGGCTGATCGGTGCCAAGTCGGCGACGCTGCTGGCCGAGCAGCTGGATGTCCGTACCGTCGGCGACCTGCTGCGGCATTACCCGCGCCGGTACGCCGACCAGGGTCAGCTCACCCCGATCGCGAGTCTGACGCCGGGGGAAGACGTCACCGTGGTCGCCGAGATCCGCAGTTGCTCCTCCCGCCGGATGCAACAGAAGAAAGGCACCATCCAGCAGGCGGTGATCTTCGACGGCACCCGCACCTTGAACCTCACCTTCTTCAACCAGCAGCGGCTGCCCAAAGTGCTCCTTCCTGGTCGTCAGGGGCTGTTCGCCGGCCGGGTGACGACGTACGGCAAACAGCGCGCCTTGCAGCTCACGCACCCGAGGTACCAGCTGCTCGACGGCGACGCTGACGAGCTGGCTGAGTTCTCTCGGCCACTGATCCCGGTCTATCCCGCCACCAAGGACTTGCCGTCCTGGACGATCCAGCTCTGCGTACGGCAGGTGTTCGACGTCCTGGACGATCCGGAGGATCCGCTGCCGCCCGAGCTGCGCGCGCGGCACCGGCTGCTGGAGCTGGGTGCGGCGTTGCGGGC
>JAODNG010000370.1 GCA_025465385.1 Pseudonocardiales bacterium | reverse complement strand
CGCTCCGGCCGCCGCGCCGCGCATCACCGCGCCGAGTGGCGTCAAACAGGCTCGTTGCTTCATTTTGCGAAGCGTATGACGTCGTCCCAACAACTAGGCGCTGCGCGCCATGTCCAGCTGCGCGCGCAGCAGTAACTATCCGACCGCTCGGCCTCCAGCCGTTTACCGCTCATCAGGAGCCCTGCCCGTTCGGCATCCGGGGCGGCGACGCTCACGTAAGCCGCCGCCCCGGGCTCGCGCCGATCCGGTCGGGCTGTCGGCACGAGACCAGATTGGCGACCCTGCAACGGCTGCGCTTCGTCCTCGCAGACCCAACTGCAGGACTGAGGTTGGCTGCTACAGGTCGGATACGAACTCAGGTAGATCCCCATCTCGTCCATGCTGCCGCGCGCCGACGAGATGGCACCGATCAGCAAGCCTCGTCCGGCCACCACGTGCTTCTCTGTGCCTTGCGCTATATCGTGCGGAACATGAACAGTGCGTTCCCGGCAGATATCCTGCATCTACAGGTGGCCGAGCACGGTACCGATGCACGCGTCGTCACCGTGACCGGTGAGGTCGACGCGCTGACCGCGCCGAAGCTGGCCGACGTTCTGACGGCGCAGCTGGCCGTTGCCAGAATCGTAGTGGCGAACCTCGATGGTGTGCAGTTCATGTCATCTGCCGGGCTGCGTGTGCTGTTTGAGATAGATGAACTCGCTACCAAACAAGACCGCTGCTTGAGGTTGGTGTCCAACTCCCCGACCGTCGCGCTGGTACTGGAGACCAGCGGCCTGCGGGAGCAGTTCACCGTCGCCGACAACGTGCCAGATGCCCTGAACAACGTACTCTGACGGCCACGTCACTAGCTGCTCCATCCCTGCGTCACGACAGGGTTAGATGTAGCCGCACGATCGTGCCCGTGGGATCGCTACGCACTTCGACGAGATCGCTGAACTGTCGGGCTAACCACAGCCCGTGTCCGCCCGCAGCGAAGCGCTCCGGGGGCAGCTGCCCCGCTAAGGGGTCGCGCAGTCCAGCACCGGTGTCGCTAACCTCGCACACCATCGTGTGCGGGCTTGTCCAGACCTGCAGCACGGCCGATCCACCGCCGTGCTCGATCGCGTTGGTCGCGACCTCGTCCACCGCCTGCACGAATTTCAAAACCGACCCTGTTGCCGCTCCGGCCTGGCTCGCATGGGAGGTCACAAACGCGCGCAAGGTGGCCAGTTGATCCAGTTCGCGGAACCTCAGCCACAGGGTTGGGGGCGGCAGCTCAGGCAACGGGGACCTGTTGCATTCGGCGTTGAACACTCCCGGGTCGGTATAGGTGGGGCTAGCCCGCAGACCGCCATCGAGGATCATCTGAGGATGGGTCCGGGCGACGTTCGCCATGACATCGAGCTCGACAACGCGAGTGTCATAGGTGCACATGAAGATGGCGTTGGCCGAGGCGAGCGCTACGTTGACAAGCGACTCGTACCGAAACCACTCCCTGCCGTCCTGCCCGGTGCGAGCGGTCCACAGCGGCTCTTCGATCATCCGCAACCGGTGGCCGCCCGACATCGCCGCCTGCACGGTATGGTGCAGCGCCGCCAGCGCCCGCGCCGGATTCACGTACCACTCGCTGTTGTCGCAGAACGCCACGTGCCGGGCCTCCGCACCTAGCGCCGCCCGCAGCCAACCAGCATTACGTTCCGTAGTCGCGATCCGGACCGGATCGCCGCATTTCAGCCCATCCCGAACTAACGGAAGAGTGCCAGCCAAGAACTCGTCCTTCGACCCGTACAGCAACGCCTGATGCGCGAACGACACGTCACCCTCGTAAGTGTCGACACTGCACAACACGGCGCCAGTCCTCACTACTACGCCCCTCCCTGCTGAGGCATCGAAGATTCCCCGACTGCCGACTACCCAAACGTGCTGCCAAAGACGATGCCACCGGCGGTCCCATCAGGGTAGGTCTAGATGTAGTCGTACGGTGGTACCTGTGGGATCGCTGCGCATCTCGACGAGGTCGCAGAACTGGCGGGCCAACCACAGCCCGCACCCACCCGCAAGGCCGGGTCGAGGGGGCAAGTGCCCGGCCAAGGGATCACGCAGTCCCGCCCCAGTATCGCTGACCTCGCACACCATCGTGTGCGGCCTTGTCCAGATCCGCACCACGCCCGATCCATCGCCATGTTCGATCGCATTGGTCGCGACCTCATCAAGCGCCTGCACAAACTGCTTAACGGACTGCGGGACCGCACCTGCCCAGGTGGCGTAGGAGGTCATGAACGCGCGCAAGGACGCCAGCTGACCCAGCCGGTCAAACGCCAGCCGCAGGGCGGTTGGGGGTGCTTGAGGTAACGGTGTCTGGTCGCATTCGGCGTTGAACACCGCCGGGTCGGTGTAGCTGGGGCTCGGCCGGGCGCCCCCGTCAACGACCAGCTCGGGATGTGTCCGAGCCACTTGGGCGACGACCTTGGAATCCACCACGCGAGTGTCATAGGCGCACACGAACGAGGCATTGGCCGAGGCGAGCGCAACATTGATCAGCGACTCGTACCGAGCCCGCTCTGTGCCCTCGTGCTCGATGCGCGCCGTCCACAACGGCTCTCCGATCATCCGCAGCCGCTTCCCGTCCGCAGCCACCGACACGGCGCGGTACAAGGCCGCTAGCGCACGCACCGGGTGCCGGTACCACTGGCCGCAATCGCCAAACACCACCCGCCGGGCATCCTCGCCCAGCGCCACCCGCAACCAACCAGCATTACGGACCGTAGTCACCACCCACACCGGATCGCCGTACTTCAGACCATCCCGAACGAATGGAACCGTCCGAGCCAGGAACTCCTCTTGCGAGCGGTATAACAGACCCTGGTGCGCCAACGACACGCCACCCTGGCTGGTGTCGATACTGATCAACACACGCCGCCCATCCTCGCCGCGGACCATGCCCGACTCTCGCCACACTGCCAACGGCCACACTAAGGCAGTCAGGCGACGTCTCACCAGCAACCCGACGCGACAACGAAGGCACGGGCTCGCGACGTCAAGTGCCTGCGGAGGTGCTCCCGCTGGATGGAGAGCTGCCGCCCCCGAGGCGACGTGATCCGTGGCGTCAGTGCTTCTGGTTCGGTCTCAGCAGTTCGTCAATCCAACTGTAACTGGCGACTTGGATCGGCCGGTCAGCGCGGGTCGTCATTGTTAAAGGTAGCGTCGAGGCCGAAAACCGTGCTGTTTAATCTGTCCCGAAGCTGCGCCAGGGCTCGCGCCCGGGTAGGTCCGATCCCGCCGGGCGGGATTCCGCAGCTGCGAGCCACCTCGGCGTAGGGCCGGGGGTGG
>JAODNG010000294.1 GCA_025465385.1 Pseudonocardiales bacterium | reverse complement strand
GGGCCGCCGGCGGCCACCGGCATTGGGCGCCAACACAGGAGGTGTATCCGTGCAGCTCGTGCATTTCGGGCAGTCCTGTGTGCTGGTAGAGATCGGGACGGCTCGGTTGCTGCTGGATCCGGGGATCTACTCCGCAGACTTCGACGAGCTCACTGGCCTGAATGCGGTCTTGGTGACTCACCAGCACCCTGACCACCTCGACCTCGCCCGGATGCCCGCATTGCTGGCCGCCAACCCAGCTGCGCAACTACTGGTCGACTCCGGCTCAGCGCCGCAACTCACCGCCGCCGGCATCGCGCATCAAGTGGTGGAACCCGGGCAGCAACTCGAACTGGCCGGGACGACGGTGGAGGTGATCGGCGGCGATCACGGAGTGATCCATCCGGATATCCCGGTGGTGCCGAATAACGGCTACCTGATATCGGACGACACCGGCACCGTCCTGCACCCCGGGGATTCCTTCACCGTGCCAGCTCACGATATCGACCTGTTGCTGCTGCCGACGGCGGCGCCGTGGCTTAAAGTTTCCGAGGCGGTGGACTACCTTCGCGCCATCGCGCCGCCGCTCGCGGTGCCGATTCACCAGGCCATTTTGGCCACACCCGAGAAGTACTATGGGCTGTTCCGTGAGCTCGCCCCCACGGGCACCGACATCCAGATTGCCGCGCACGCCGAGGCGATGAAAATCTGACCAGGCGGTGGCCTTATCCCCTGCCGCGAACTGACCGGAGTGCGGGCCACCGCCGGGCGAGCCGCATGGTGCGAGCTACCCTTGAATCCGGTCGAATCCTTCGCCGCGGGTCGCACTTTCGTTACGCAATCCGCCGTTGTAGTACCCGCCGTAGTTCCCTGCGGAGGGGTTGTAGACGCTGTAGTAGTTGTAGCTGTAGCGGCCGTAATCCCCTGCGTAACAGTCCCCAGCACTGCAGCCAAAGTTCGAGTAACTGTCACCGCCGCTTCCGCTGTCCGCGGCTAGTGTGAAGACGTCTGAAACCCTCATATCGCTCCTTTTCTGGCCGACGGAGGAGCCATGCAAGCCAAAAAAACCCGGATCGGCCTCGGAATCGCCTGCAGCCCCTATGAGCGCGCGGTCGAGCGCCGCGCTCGGCAGCAACCCCGAAGGTGATCCGAGCTGGTCCCCCCTTACTCTCCGTGGTCACGCAACCTCGAAAGTAAGCCATCCGAGTGGCGATTGCAACAATAACTTACAGTATGTGAACGGTAACAGCCAGTGGTTAGCTATTTCGCGTGCCTCTGTTGGCGACGGGTACAGCAAGGGGGCGTCGGCCTGGTGTGGCCGACGCCCCCCTGATGGGACCGTTGTGCGAACTGCGTGAAGCTACTTCGGTGCGACCACCTGGCTGAGGAGGTCACCGGTGTCACCGACTACCGGCAACTGGTTCAGCAAGCTGGTCAGCATTGACGGCAGCGGCCCAGCGGGCAGCGCCGGCAACTCCGGCAACCCGAGTGCTGAGATCTGCGGGAGCAGATCCAGCGTCGGGAGTATCGCCTGACTCGAAGCGGGATCCTGCCGCGCAGACGCCGCTGCCATCTCTCGCAACACGCCTGCGTTGGCCGACCTCAGGAGGATCGGGGTGGTTTCAATCCCGTGCGCATTACCGTTAACCGTTCGCGGGATACCCGAAACGCCGACGATAGCGCTGATGGAATTGGTGTCGCCATGGATTTGCCTGACGGTCCTGAGGATGTCATCCGCCTGGCCCGTCACCAGAGCAACCCGCCCCCTGATGTCGTAAACATTGTTCAGGGTCCCGGCAAGCTCACCATCGATCGAGTGCACAGAAGCGTTGATCGTTCCAGTGAGGCCCCGAACGGTGACCAGGTTAGGACCGATCGTTGCCACACTCTGGTTGATCTGCAGCACTGAAGCATTGATCTGCTTCGCCGACTTGTTGATCGGCCCAACAGAGTCGTTCACCTGCTTGAGGCTGGAGTCGATACTGCTGGCTGATTCAGCGATGCGTCCGATCGTCGGACTGAGGTTCGAAGCCGCATCACGGATCTGGTTTGCAGTATCCGAAACCTTGGTGAGGACGGGCACCGTGTTGAGCTTGCTGTTGATCGGCGTCAGCGAAGTGTTGATCTGGCCGACCCGGCTCTCAATCCGGTTAGCCGCCGCCAAGATACCGGTCAGGAAGATCACCGCAGTCAGCGCCCAGAGAACGACGATGACAAGCATAATCCCTGGTAGGGCTTGCGACGTTAAGCGTTGTCGTGCCATTAGTCACCTCCTACGGTCGGGCCGGGTCGCACCGGAGCGGAGGAAGCAAGGACAGGGTCGGTGAGGTGCAGATGTTGGTCAGGTGACGGTTGGTCTCCGCGAGCTGCAGATTGATGGTACTGAGGTCGTTCTCGGCACCTTGCAGGCCAAAGTTGATCGCGTTGACCTGCGGCGTCACCAATGCGGTGCCTCGGCTGTCCGCATTCTGAATCGACTCCAGCGTGCCGTCGATCGACTGTGCGAGCCCGAAGACGTTCAGCAACACGTTGGAGGTGTCAATCAACGAGGTGGAGATGGCCGCCGCCGACTGCGAGGCGCCGACCAGCGTTCCCGAGGTGTTGACCAGCGATCCGGACGTGTTGACCAACGACGCGGAGGTGTCCTTCAACGATGCGTCGATGTTCTGCGCCGTGCCCCTGATCGAAACCAGCGAAGCGGTAGCGTCGGCCACCTGACCGCGAATCGGCTTCAAAGAAGTGTCGATGTCGGTCAGTGCGGCGTTGATCGTCTGGATGTAGTTGGGCAGGGGCTGCACGTTACCTGTCGCACCCGTCACCGAACTCGACGCCGTGAACAGGCCGTTGTCGATCGACTCCAGCGCTCGGACGATGCCGATCAGGAAGCCGATGACGACGATGACGACGATGAGGCCGAGCGTGGTGAAGATCCACAGGAACCGAGCGAACGAACTCGAGGCGGCCGGAGGTGCGGTTGACGAGGTTCTATCGAATTGCGTTGTTGTCATCTTCCATCCTCCTTTAGCAGCCCGGCTGCGGCGGGTTGATCAGGTTAAGACGGACCTTGGCATCGATGCACCGCGACGTCAGCTCTGCCCTGATCGCCTGGTTGAGGATGTTGCCGGAGTCAGTCCTGATGTTGTGAGCAAGCACGACGGTCCGGGAGAGGGCGTCATTGATGTTCGCTGCATCGACATCGATGCGGTTGGCGACATCAAGGATGGCCGAGGCACGGTTGTCGATGCCCTTCGCGGTGCTGTTGATCGTGAACGCGGTACCGTTGATCGTCCCGACGTTGGTGTTGATGTCCCGCGCGGTGTTGTTGATCGTGGTCGCCGTGCCATTGATCGTCCCGGCCGAGCCGTTGATGGTTCCCGCCGTGCTGTTGATCGACTTTGCCAGGCCGTCGATGTCCCGAGCGGTGGCGTCGGTCGTGTTGAGCAGGCCCTGCAGCGGCTTCGCGCTCTGCAGGATCGAGGCGGCAACCTCGTTGGTCCGGTTCAACTGGATGACCGAGTTGGTCGCTACATCGATGTTGCCGGCATTTCCGGCGATCGTCTGGGCCTTCTTGTCAATGCTCTGCGCCGCCGCCAGGGTTCGGGCGAGCAGCGCGGCCGCTATACCGATGACCAAGACACCGACGACAAGGATCACCACACTGACTACGTTGAACAGTCCAGCTCCTCCAGATCCCCTGGATCGAGCATCCGTTCTAGCCAACTCCACCACCGCTTCCTTAGTGCAGGATTTTTCATGCTAGGGAAGCGTGCTGGGCGGGGAGTCGTGGCGGGACAAATGAGTGTCGCCGCAACGGCCGTCGCCGCTGGACGGCCTCCTTTCATCAACACGCCTCCCCGGGGCAGCTGCTCCCGTCAGGTACGCGGCAGCTTGGACGAAGTCGACCAAGAAAGCAAGTGGGTGACCTTGGTAGACAGAGTGTAGTGGCCTTACCCGTCGTGGAACCGTGGTGAGGCTGGCGAGAACGTCTGAGGAGCCCCGCCCGGGGACTTCTCCGCGATTTCCGGGGCGCTTGTGATGATCACACTGGCCCATCTGACCTGCGATGATGGCAGAGGGTACTGGCGGTTGAACGCAGCGTGGTGCGCGGGTGCGCAGGCATCTCGGGCTGCTCATCAAGTGGCGGGACCTCTCGCCACGGTAACATAGCGTGACTCTGCAGGACGTCAGCTTCCCGGCAATACACCGAAGTCGGGCACGGTTTCCCGCGTGGTACTACAGCGAGTTATGGCGCCACTCTAATGAGTGGAAAGTCGGTCATTCACCCGGAATAGTCGTTTATCTGTGCCTCGACGCCGGCGCAGGCGGCAATCGGTACCCGGCGGCAGCAGCGCGCAATACGCCGGCACTCGCGGGCGATCCGCCGGGCTGCCCGTGGATCAGCCGAGGCGCCGCACCAGACGGACTAGCACCCAAGTCACGACCAACCAGAAGACCGCAGGGATGCCGTAGTCGACCACAAGGCGCGTTCGGGGGTCGGCCGGGTTGAACAGACCGCGGAAGCCCAGCTGGAGCCGATCTGCCCAGTAGGTCAGGAACATGGTGATGCCGTTGGTCGGGTTGGCATTGCCCAACGTGAGCACCACATGCGCCACCAGGATCAGGACGATGACTCCCCCCACAGTCCGGATCAGAGTCGCCAGGACGGTGGCGATCCTGGTGCGCGTCCCGCGGACCGCTGTGCGGCTTGAACCCATGGCGAGAAGTCTGCCACGGGCACCACGTTGGGTGCACGAATGCTCACCACGCAAGTTCCTAAGAATCTCCCAAGACTGCTTCCCACCATCCGGGAGGCAGTTGCGTGCCGCTGGGGCGCCCCGGCTACCGTGATCGGGTGGCACGTGCTCTTCTGCTTCGCTGCCGCGGCGGGGTCTGACGACGACCGGCCCCCCGTCGCGGAGTCGCTTGCGCGCATCCGCCGGTCGGATATCCGGCTAGCCGAGAGCCCAAGGTCATGGCCCAAAAGATCGCAGCGCAGCAGACAATGACTTCCCAGCCCACTGACAGCGGCGCGAGCACCTTTGCCGCAGGCACTACCAGCCGGATCCGGCTCCCAGCCGGCCCGGCTCAGACAGACCAACCGAGCTGGAACGTCCAGCGCGGCAGCGCGATGCCCATGCATCGCTATCGACCCTTCGCCGACACCGTAGAGCCGGTGTCCTTGCCGGACCGCACCTGGCCCGACGTCACGATCAGCCGGGCACCGCTGTGGTGCGCGGTGGACCTACGAGACGGCAACCAGGCCCTGATCGACCCTATGAGCCCAGTCCGCAAGCGACGCATGTTCGAGCTGCTGGTGCGGATGGGCTATAAGGAGATCGAGGTCGGGTTCCCGTCGGCTAGCCAAGCCGATTTCGACTTCGTTCGAGAGATCATCCTCGAGGATGCGGTGCCCGAGGACGTGCGCATCCAGGTGCTGTCACAGTGCCGGCCCGAGCTGATCGAGCGTACCTTCGAGGCCCTGCACGGCGCGGCTAAGGCAATCGTGCACATCTATAATTCGACGTCGATCCTGCAGCGCCGGGTGGTGTTCCGGGAGGAGC
Source organism: Pseudonocardiales bacterium (assembly GCA_025465385.1). Lineage (GTDB taxonomy): Bacteria > Actinomycetota > Actinomycetes > Mycobacteriales > Pseudonocardiaceae. The sequence continues at coordinate 1,305 of JAODNG010000294.1, read as the reverse complement.
GCGAAGGAATCAAAAAGATCGCCACTTCGGCGGCCGAGATGCTGGTGGAGTACGCGGGTAAGTACTCCGAGACGGATTTCCGATTCCAATACTCACCGGAGTCCTACACTGGCACGGAGCTGAGCTACGCCGCGGAGGTGTGTAATGCGGTCACTGAGATCTGGCAGCCGACGCCAGAGGCGCCGGTGATTCTCAACCTGCCAGCCACCGTCGAGATGGCCACCCCCAACGTCTACGCCGACTCGATCGAGTGGATGCACCGCAACCTGGACAGACGCAGCGCGGTGATCCTCTCGCTGCACCCGCACAATGACCGCGGCACTGCGGTGGCCGCCGCCGAACTGGGCTACCAGGCCGGCGCGCAACGCATCGAGGGCTGCCTGTTCGGCAACGGGGAACGCACCGGCAACGTGTGTCTGGTGACGCTGGGAATGAACCTGTTCAGCCAGGGTATCGACCCTCAGATCGATTTTTCCGACATTGATGAGATTCGTCGTACGGTTGAGTACTGCAACCAGCTGCCAGTTTCCGAGCGTCATCCCTACGGTGGTGACTTGGTTTACACTGCGTTTTCCGGCAGCCACCAGGACGCGATCAATAAAGGGCTGCAGGCGATGGAGGCCGACGCCACCGCGGCGGCGGTCGAGGTGGACGCGCACCGCTGGGAGGTGCCGTACCTGCCCATCGATCCCAAGGACGTCGGTCGTACCTACGAGGCCGTGATCCGGGTGAACTCCCAGTCCGGCAAGGGCGGCGTCGCCTATGTCATGAAAGCCGAGCATCAGTTGGATCTGCCGCGCCGGCTGCAGATCGAGTTCTCCCGGATCATCCAGCAGCACACCGACACCGACGGTGGCGAGGTCTCACCGCAGCAGATCTGGGACATCTTCGCCGAGCACTACCTGGACCGGCGCACCCCGGTGCGAGTGCTGCGCCACCAACTTTCCGACGACGAAGGCCACGACGAGATCTGCGCCAGCGTCATGGTGGAGGGCGAGGAACATCAGATCAGTGGCTCGGGCAATGGTCCGATCGCGGCCTTTGTCGACGCCTTGGCTGCCCTGGGGTTCGACGTACGGGTGCTGGACTATTTCGAACATGCGATGTCGGCCGGCGACAACGCCGCAGCAGCGGCGTACGTCGAGTGCACCGTCAACGAGCAGGTGCTGTGGGGCGTCGGCGTCTCCGGATCGATCGTCACCGCCTCGCTCAACGCGGTCGTGTCGGCCGTGAACCGCACCCTGCGCTAGCTCGACTGCACCGCCAACTCGTCCCTGATCACCGTCTGGGTGCCGTGCGTGACAT
>JAODNG010000293.1 GCA_025465385.1 Pseudonocardiales bacterium | reverse complement strand
CCGCTCTGGCCTGGTCATAGAGATCGAACAGTCGGGCCTGGCGATCTTGCGCCATCCGCGGTGCACGGTTGGTGAGGCTGGTCGGCCACGCTGACAGGCAAGCCAGCACGTCGGCACCGTCAAGCGTGAGGGTGCGGGCCGATTCCGGGAAGGTCTTGTCGTAATCGATTAACATGCCGATCCGCCCCACCGGGGTATCGAAGGCGGAGAAACACTCACCCGCTGAATACGCAATCGACTCCCCGGCGGGTTGGTGCACCTTGCGATGGCTGCCCAGCACCCCGTCGCCGTGCACGCACAGCGCGGTGTTGTAGCGCCGATCTCCTTCGGCTTCGCAGAAACCGAAGCACACCACCATCTCGGCTGCCAGCGCCACGATCTTGCGGACGTGCGGATCGTCGAGCTCCAGTGCGGGCGGCAACGCGGTCGGATCGGGTTTGTGCAAGTCGCCGAGGTAACCGCCGAGCGTTGCATCGGGAAGTACCAGTAGCGACACTCCCGACCGGCGGGCGTGCTCGATGAGCGTGGCAACCCGCTGCAGGTCAAAGACGAGATCACGGCCGAACTTCGCCGCCACCGCACCAATCCGGATCGCCGCCATCTCACCGTGCGTGCGGATCGCGATCGAGTGCCCTCACACTCCCGAACTCCACCGCAGATCTGTTCGGGCGACCTCGGACAGCTCTGCTGCGGAGTTCGGGAAGCCCAGGGCTCGCACCAGGCGCCAGCCGGTCGAGAAAGGGATAGGCGGCTGGGCGGCGGTCGCGCAGGTGATCCATCGACCGGCGCGCCGCCTGCAGCTCCGCCTTGACGTCCAGCTCGGCGATCGCAAGACCCGCTCGCACGCCCGTGTGGGCCAGAACATCCCCACCCGGGTCGACGACCTTGGCGCTGGCCACGAACCGCAGCGACCCGAACTGGCCGGACTGGTTGGCCGACAGCCAGATGATCTGGTTCTCCAGCGCTCGGGCTCGGTCGAACAGGTCGAACCGGCGCTTCCAGCGGTCCTGGTTCAGGTTCGGCGCCGCTTTGGTGCGGCTGGCCGGCCAGGCCGATAGGCACATCACGATCTCGGCACCGTCCAGCGCCAGCGCCCGGGCCGACTCGGGAAACGCCTTGTCGTAGCAGATCATCATGCCCAGCCGGCCCACCGGCGTGTCGAAGGCTGCGAAGCGGCTGCCCGCGGCGTAGCTGGCGTCCTCGCGAAGTGGCTGGTGGACCTTACGATGATGACCCAGTACCCCATCGCCAGTCACGCAGATGGCGCTGTTGAACAGCTGACCTACGCCATCCTCATCCGCACCCGCCTCGCAGTAGCCGACCGCCACGACCATCTCCCCGGCGAGCCGAGTCAACCGGCGGATCTCCGGCCCGTCGGAGAACAGTGGTGGCGGCGTCCCCGCCGCGCCGTTGAGGTCGGCCAGGTATCCACCCAATGCAGCTTCGGGCAAGACAAGCAGGCGCACCTCGTCGGCCCGGGCGGTGTCGATGAGGTGCTCGATGCGGATGAAGTCGGCTTCGAGGTCCCGGTCGAAACTCGCTGCCGCGGCGGCCATCCGAAGGGCGTTCATGCTGCTCCCAGCCCGGTCACCGAGTCGGTGACCACCTCGGTCAGTGCCCCGTCCGGCCAGCGCAAGACCACGCCGTGGCCAGCCACCAGCTCACCGCAGTCCGCGCTGACCGCCGGCGACGCCGGTGGCGGTGGCCGGTGTGCCTGGTCGGCTGTGAGCATTCCGAATCCGGGGAAGCAGGTGAACCAGTCGCCGACAGTGGCCTGTGCCGGCCTCGGCACGGCGGCGACGTCCAGCACGGCCTGGCAGCCGCTGGCTTCGGCGAGCATGCCCAGGGTGCCGGCCAATCCCGCCATCGAGACGTCCTTGGCGGCGGCCGGACGGGCCAGGGCTACCGAGCCGAGCATCGCGCGCAGTTCGGGAGTCCGGCGGTGCGAGCTGGAGTCCCACTGGTGACCGGCATACCCCGGCCGCCATCCGCCCGCGATGTCCACGGTCAGCCGGATGCGGTGACCCGGACGACCACCACCGCCACGGATCGGGTGCGCAGCACGACCCAGCGCGGTCACCGACAGCGCGGCGGGAACCCCGAGCTGAGTATGGCCACCGAGCACGGGGACGGCATAGGCCAGGCTGGCCCGCCGCAACCCGGCCAGCACCCGGCTGGCGAACGAGCGGTCCCGTGCCCCCAGCGCGTCGAGCAGCCCGACGGGTGTCGCCCCCATCGCGGCCAAGTCGTTGACGTTGACCAGAACCGAGCACCACCCGGCCCACTCCGGATCGCGTTCGACCATCGACGGAATGATCGCGTCGCAGGCAGCCACCAGGTCGCTGCCGGGCACTGGTGCGCCATCGTCGCCGACGTAACCGGTTCTGCCGCTGACCAGCCCGGATATCAACCCTGCGAGCTCGGACTTGGTCGCCGAGACCAGCGCGGCGATCCGACCGATCGGCCAGCGCATCAGCACGTGGGGGGTGCCGGCCACGGTCACCGGGCGAACCGGGGACCAGCCGAGTCGGCTGAAAAGTACCTCGTTGCGCGCCTGCACCGTGGCCTCGAAACGCAGCACGCCGGCACCTTCGGCGTGCGCGCAGGCGGCCCGGACGAGTGCCCCGCCGACGCCTCGGGCGGGGTGGTCCGGGTCCACCACGAGCCGGCCGCCGAACCACCAGCCCAGGTCGGGGCCATCGTTGACCGGGCCCAGCCGCACGCCGCCTAGCACGGTGCCTTCGGTGTTGCGGGCGACCAGGACCTGGGTGCGCGGGTCATCGTCGTGGTCGTCATGGTCATGCTCGGCGAACAAACCCTGCCCGTGCACGAACACCCGAGTTCGCAGCCGGTGGTAGGCCGCCAAGGTCACCGGGTCCGCGGCGGGCTCTATCCGGAAGTCGGGCCGGCGGGCCGGTTGGCCGAGCAGCACCTCGCCCAGACCGCCGGCGCCGCGGTAAGCCGTCGCGGGCATGTCTCAGGCCCCCGCCGCGGACAGCGCGCCGCACGCCCCGCAGGCCGCGCAGCCGGCCCCCTGGTCGGCGCCGATCATGCCGGCCTCGCGCAGCATGGCGGCGACCCGCTCGGTGACATCACGGACCAGCTCGGCAGGTGGCGCGCCGATGCCATCGCGGCGGGCCAGCGTGCCGGCCATCGGACGAAACGGCACCACGAACGGATACACGCCCCGCTCGATCAACCCTCTCGCGCCGGTGACGAGCTCATCGGGGTCCTCGCCCAGTCCCACGAGCAGGTAGGTGGACACCCGGTTGCGGCCGAACACCCGCACGGCCTCGTCCCAGGCGGCCTCGTACTCGGTCATCGGAACCGACCCCTTGCCGGGCATCCACCGCTTGCGCACCTCGTCATCGAGGGATTCGACGTGGATCCCGATCGCGGTGACGCCCACGCTGCGCAGGTCAGCCAGCACTGCGAGGTCAGCCGGCGGTTCGATCTGTACCTGGATAGGCAGCCAGGGCACCGCCTCCAGCACCGCCCGCACGCATCGCACGAGGTAGCGGGCGCCTCGATCCGGGCCTGCCGTGGTCCCGGTGGTCATCACCATCTGCCGGATCCCGTCCAGCTTGACCGCCGCGTGCGCCACTTCGGCCAGCTGGGCCGGAGTCTTGGCAGCGATGGTGGCGCCGGATCGTAGCGACTCCTCGATCGTGCAGAAGCGGCAGCGCTGCTCCTGGTCGTACCGGATGCAGGTCTGCACCACGGTGGTGGCCAGCACGTCGGCGCCGTGCAGCCGGGCGATCTGCTCATAGGCAACGCCGTCGGCGGTGCTCAGGTCATAGAACCGGGGTCGGGCGACGACCTGCAACGGCAGCCCAGTGTCCAGCTCCCCGAGGAAGATCCGGCCGTCGTGCAACCGGTAAGGACTGTCCGGGTTGCGGGGCAGTGCTGCGTTGGCACCGTCGACCAGCACGTGACCGTCATCGCTGGGTCCGGCCCCGTCAGGCCGCCAGACGGGCGCATCGATCCGTACGCCGCGCACGGCGATGTCAACCCGAGTCGACAGTCTCTCGGTTGTGATGTCGGTGCCAACGCGCACTGTCGCCTCCTAGAACATGTAGGTCGAATTGATGATCGCGCCTTTACGCGCGTAATGGATCAATGCGTCCTGCACGTCGAGTGGGTGCGTCGGGATGACGCCGTCGAGAAGATCCTCTTCCCGGGCGCCGTGCAGCGAAAGACCGAAGCGGCAGCAATACACCTTGCCGCCCTCCTTCATGAAGGTCTTCAGCGAGTCGTTGATGTTGTGCTCGCCGGGAAACGCCGAGTTCCCCGTTGTGGGAAAACCGCGAGTGGCCAGGCAATTCAGCGACCCAGGGCCATAGAAGTAGATCGCCGACTCGTAACCCTTCCGCTGCGCCCGGGTGGCCTGCAGGATCGCCACGAAACTGACCGAGGACTCATGTGCGATCCCATGCACCAGCGTGAAATACTCCTCACCGTTTTCAGCCTGGTAATCCGGGAAGACCTTGGTCCCGCCATAGATGCTCGAGCCCTCAGGCAGCGACGGGTGCGGGATCTCTTCAAGGCTTTGCTTCTCGATGTCGGTCAGATCGGACATGTGACTCCTCCTCGAGTATGACTTCTCATCGGGTCCGCTACGGATTCATCCGTAGAGCTCTTCAAAAGTTCGGGTAAACACTCGACCTGCGAGCTCGCCATCGCCGGTGGCCGCGCGCAGCTTCGCCAGCTCACCGGCGAAATCGCCCCACGGCTGGTCGCTAGCGAACAGCACTCGGTCATGGCCCAGCCCGCGCCGGTCGATCTCGTCAACCAGCCAGCGGGGGGCGAATCCGATCGACCAGGACAGATCGGTGTAGACCCGCTTGCCGGCGGCGATCCAGTCGAAGAATCGTGACCCGACCAGCTTGATGTGGCCGCTCATTCCGCCGCCGAAGTGCACCAGGTGGATCGCCACGGTGTCGCCGTAGGAGTCGACGAGGTGGCCCACCTCGTCGATGTCCGAGCTGCCGCCGGGGGAGGTGTGCACGTGGACCACGAGATCGTGTTGCCGGGCGACGTCGAAGATCGCGTCGAGCTGCGGTGTGCAGTCCGGATCGGTCACCCGGCCACCGAGCAGGAAACTGAGCTTCAGCGCCCGCACCCCGGGCTCACCAGCCAGCGCCAGCGCCTTCGCTGTCCGGTCGGCGTCAGCGGCCTTGGGCGAGACCCACAGCGCTGCGCTGATCCGGTCGTCGGTCTGGGCGGCCTCGACGACCAGCTCGTTGAACGAGAAGGCGATGTCCGGATCGGGTACCCCATAGTTCGGGATGACCAGCGCGCGGTCTGTGCCTTCGGCGTCCAGATCCGAGATCAGCTCCGCGATGGTGGCTCTGGCGGTGGTATCGGGGTGCACCGCAGGGCCACCGTAGAACGGGAATGCCGGCAGTACTCCCAGATGGCGGTGAGCGTCGAAGACTCGATTCGCAGGCATGACGTCAGGCCACCGTGCGAGGGGCGACCCATTCGTCGTCCCGAGGATAAGTGCTGGTAGACGTGCCGGCGATCCATCGGAACAGGTGTTCCGGCGTAGTCCCCGTGGTGATGCGTTCGGTCAGGTACGCCGCGTCATCGGCTATCCCGGACAGCCGGCCCGAGCCCCAGGTGTGCTGCCAGGGCAATCCGAGGAAGTACAGGCCCTGGCAGCTGGTCACGCCCCGGTCATGGGTGGGATAGCCACGGCCGTCGAAAACCGGAACCTCGATCCATCGATCGTCCCGACCGAATCCGGTGCTCCAGATCGCCGAGGTGATCTCGGTGTCGCCGAGATCCAGGTGGGTGGCCGCTCGTTGCGGTGTCCACACCGGCGTGTAGCGCGCCTCGGGCGGGGCGTCGATGCGCTGTGCGTCGATGTAGCTGTCGATGGAGTCCTTGATGCCTTCCGCCACTGCGTCGGCGTGATCCAGGTTCTGTTCCAGATCCGGCGCGAACTGCAATGCGGCGCCGGCCGCCCCGATGAGCCGCCCGTAGAGCCGCATGCCGTCGCGGGCGAACGCGCGTAGATCGATGTCCCGTCCGCCGTCGCGTCCGGTGACGTAATGGTTCACCCGGAAGCGCACCGCGTCGACATCCGCGAACTCGTCGACCGCCTTGCGGTAGTAACCCAGCGCCTCTAGCCAGGCCACCACGTCACGGCCGCGGTAGAACCGCGACACTCGCGGTGCGCTGCCCACGGCGAGATGCACTTGACGGCCGGCCAAGTGCAGATCTTCGGCGATCTGGCAGCCAGACTGGCCGGTACCGATCACCAGCACCTCACCGGGCGGTAGCTGGTCGGGGCTACGGTATTGCGAGGAATGGATTTGCGTCAGCTCGTCGGGTAACCGGTCCGCCAGCCGGGGGATCAGCGGCACTTGGTACGGACCAGTAGCCAGCACCACGTGCTCGGCTATCAGCTCGCCGCGGCTGGTACCGACCAGATATCGTCCCTTTCGGTCCCGGCGTAGGCGGGTAGCCGCGACCCCTTCGACAACCGGCGGCCCGAAGGACCTCGCATATTCATCGATATACCGAACAATCTCGTCACGCACCAGGAAACCGTCCGGATCATCCCCCGCGTACGGGTAACCTGGTAGCTGGCATTGCCAATTGGGAGTGACCAGACAGAACGAGTCCCATCTCCGGTCGCGCCACTCGTGACCGATCCGATCACGTTCCAGCACGATGTGATCGACGCCCTGTTGGGTGAGGCAGTAGCTCATCGACAGGCCGGCTTGCCCGCCGCCGACAATCACCACCGAACGATGCACGCCCTCCAGATCGTCAGAAGCGCCATCGTCCGTCGAGATCATGCCTCTCATTCCTCCACGGTAAGTGCCGGACCGCTCTGGCTTCGGCCAGTACAGATGATGATTGTTTCCGTTTCGTTGCGTCGGGAATATAGACGTGTTTCAAAGCTGCGGACTCCGCTAGCCAGCACACCCCCACAAGAGATTTGGCCGCGAAGAGCCGAGTCACGTGGGCCGCGAAACGTGGATGTTACAAGCAACGTCTGGCCACGTAACAGGTCCTGCCTAGCTTTGCCGCATGGATACAGAGCCGTATACAGGGCCGGATACGAAGCGTCCTGCTGGTCGGTCTTCGGCCAACCGTGCCGGCGTCCCGGCTGTGCTGCCGCGGCTGAGGCGCGATCAGGTCTACCAGGAGCTGCGCCGCCGCATCATGGTCGGCGAGTTCGCGTTGAACTCCCGGTTGGTCGAGGAGCGCCTGGCCGCGCTGCTCGGGGTGTCCCGCACCCCGGTGCGGGAGGCACTGGTGCGGTTGTTGGCCGATGGCCAGGTGACCCGGGTGGACGGCGGTTATTTCGTGGCCACGCCGGACTTCAGCGGTCTACGGGACCTGTACGACCTGCGGATCACCCTGGAGCTGCGGGGTCTGACCCGCGGTCTGGAGATCGAATCGGTCAGCCATGACGTGTCGCTACTGGAACCGCTGCGTGACCAGTGGCAGGCGATGTGGGACGACCGTCCCGACCCGGCGCCGGATTTCGTGCTGGTGGACGAGGACTTTCATGTGACGCTGCTGCGCTCTGCCGGCAACGCCGCGCTGACCAGCACGCTTGAGTCGGTTAACGCCCGGATCCGGCCGGTGCGGATGTACGACTTCCTCTCCGAGGAGCGCATAGAGCTGACCATCTCCCAACACTTGGCCGTGCTGGACCGGGTGCTCGGCGGGCGGCTGGACGAGGCGGTCGGCGCGCTGCGCGCTCATGTCGGGGAGTCGATGGAGGAAGTGGAACGCCGGGCTGCCCGGGCGATCACGCAGATGCACCTGCACCGAGGAGGTTTGGGATGACGACAGTCGAACTGGACGGGGGTTCGCCGGGACAAGAGCCTGGGCCGGTCACTGATGCGGATCCGCTGCTAGAACTCCGCGCTATCACCAAGAAGTTCGGGCCGCTGGTGGCCAACAACGCGGTGAGTTTCTCGGTGCGCGCGGGTGAGGTGCACGCTCTGCTCGGCGAGAACGGTGCCGGCAAAAGCACGTTGATGAAGGTGCTCTACGGCGTCTACCAGCCGGAAGACGGCAAAATCCTCCGCGACGGCAAGGTGGTCACCGTCTCGTCCTCGGCAGCGGCCCGCAGCCTTGGCATCGGCATGGTGTTTCAGGATCTGCGGCTGGTTCCGGCGTTGACGGTGTGGGAGAACATCGCCTTGCACGTTGGCGGCGGCTCGCTGCTCAAGGGTCCTGCTATGCAGAAGCTGATCAGTCAGGCGTCGACCCGGTACGGCTTGGCGGTGGATCCGAAGGCGAAAGTCACTGATCTGTCCATCGGCGAGTGGCAACGGGTTGAGTTGATCAAGGTACTGCTGGCCCGGGCCCGGGTACTGATTTTGGACGAGCCGACCAGTGTGCTGACACCGGTCGAGGTGGCGGGTCTGTTCGACGTGATCCGCACGCTGCGGGCCGAGGGCGTCGGTCTCGTGTTGATCACCCACAAGATGCGGGAGGTCCGGGAGATCGCGGACCGGGTTACCGTGCTGCGAGCCGGGCGAGTGGTGGTTGCCGACGCGCCAGTGGGCGGGCTGGGCGACGAGCAGCTGGTGACAGCGATGGTTGGCGAGCCCGTTGAGGTCGTGCGCAACTACGGCAAGACCGGCACCGACGGCAAGGTGCCGACGCTGGAGCTGACCGGGGTTCGGCTGGCTGGCCCGGGCGGGGGCGCAGGGTTGAAGGACATCGATCTGACCCTCTACGCCGGTGAGATCGTCGGCGTGGCCGGGGTATCCGGCAACGGCCAGCGCGAACTCGCCGATCTGCTCGTGGGGGCGGCTCACCCCGGCGCCGGGCAGATCACCGTCGATGGCACCCGGATGGAGTCCGCTGATCCGGCCGCGTTCCACGCCGCAGGGGTGGTCAGCGTGCCGGCCGATCCGCTGCGCGACTTCGTGATCCCCGGCCTGTCCATCGCCGAGCACGCCGCCCTGTGGGATCGCGCCAAATCCGGCGGCAAGGCCCCGTTCGAGAGCAAAACCTCGAGCCAGAAGCTAGCCGACAACGGCCGCCGCCTCGGACTCAAGCTCGCCGATCCCGCCCGGCAGCTCGATCAGCTCTCCGGTGGCAACATCCAGCGGGTGCTGCTGGCGCTGGCTCTCGGCGAGCCGGCGCGTGTGCTGGTCGTCTCCTACCCGACCCGCGGCCTGGACGTGCTCACCACCGAGACCACCCGGCTGCTGTTGCTGAAAGCGCGCGACGCCGGCGCGGCGGTAGTGCTGGTGAGCGAGGATCTGGACGAGATCCTGCAGCTCTCGGATCGAATCGTGGTGCTTGCGCACGGCCGGGTCAGCGGGGTCGTGCCAGCGGCTGATGCCGACCGGCAGAGCCTGGGAAGCCTGATGACGGCGGACGCGGCATGACCGCCACACCGGTGAACGAATCGTCCGTCCGGGGCACGGACGTCGACCAGCTCCCGCCTGAACAGCCGGTCGGACCGGAGGTTCCAGGAGCGGCCAGCCGGATACGCTTGGGCCCCGGATCCCGCTATACGCTGATCAGCACGCTCGGCTACGTCACCTCCCTGGCGATCTTCGGGGTGCTCGTCGCGGTCAAGGGTGCCGAACCGATCAGCGTGTATCACACGATCATCTCCTCGACGCTGCTCAACGGCGATGCCCTGCAGCAGACGGTGTTGCGGGCCATCCCCATCGGGTTGGCGGCGCTGGCGGTCGCCGTCCCAGCCCGGGCCGGACTGATCAATGTGGGCGGCGAGGGCCAGCTGATCATGGGCGCGGTGGCCGCGACAGGCATCGGCGTGGCAATCGGCGCGGCGGTTCCCGGCGCCCTGAGCTGGGTCGCGATGTGCGTCGGCGGTGCGCTGGCCGGTGCGATGTGGGCGGCGCTATCGGGTGTGCTACGCACCTGGCTCGGCGCCAGCGAAGCCGTCACCACGCTGCTGCTCAACTTCATCGCCAACGACGTGATGCTGTACCTGATCTATCAGGCATGGAAGGATCCCCACGGCTCGGGGCAGCCACAGAGCCGGCCACTGGCGCACGCTGCCCAGTTGCCCAAGATGTTCGGCAGCCAGCTCAACATCGGCGTGCTGATCGCGCTGGTGGTGGTCGCCGCAACCTGGTTCCTGTTGCAGCGCACTGGCTGGGGATTCCAGCTGCGCGTGGTCGGCGGCAACATCGAGGCCGCCCGACGCGCTGGCCTGCGGGTCAACTCACTGCTGCTGTCTTCGATGGCGGTCGGTGGAGCGCTGGCCGGCTTGGGCGGCGCGCTGAACCTGGCTGGCGTGGAGACGCAGCTGCGCCCGGACATCACCGTGACCTTCGGCTACGTCGCCTTCCTAGCCAGCTTCCTGGGCCGGCACCAACCGGTGAAGGTGGTCGGGGCGGCCTTGCTGTTCAGCGCCGTCGCCCTGAGCGGCAACGGATTGCAGATCACCGATGGGCTCGACGGAACCATCGTCGACATCCTTCTCGCCTTGATTGTGGCGGTGCCGTTGATCATGGCCAAGTACCGGAGGCGGGCAGCATGAACGGTGTCGAGCAGGCCCTCATCGGCGGGGTAAGCGGCGGGACGGCGATCCTGCTACCGGCCCTGGGCGAATTGATCAGCGAGCGGGCCGGAGTGATCAACCTGGGCACTGAGGGCGCGATGCTAGCCGGAGCGCTCGGTGCCTACGCGATGACCGAGAGCAGCGGCGTGATCTGGTACGGGATCATCGCTGGGGTGCTGGCCGGGGCGGTCGTCGGTCTCGCGCACTCGTGGATCACTGTCCGCCGCGGCGGCGACCAGATCGCCAGCGGCCTGCTGCTGTGGTTCCTCGCGCTGGGAGTCACCTCGGTGTTCGGCACCGATTACGTCGGGACGGCGATCACTCCGCTATCCAACATCGCGATCCCGGGGCTGCACTCCATCCCCTGGATCGGCGCCATCCTCTTCGACCAGAACGTTTTGGTCTACGCCGGCTACGTACTGGTCGCGGTGATCTGGTTCGTCTTCTACCGGACCAGGGTCGGACTGATCCTGCGGGCCACCGGCGAACGCCCCGAAGTGGTGGCCGCGACCGGCGGCAAGCCGCAGCTCGTACAGATCGTCGCAGTCACCATCGGGGCTTGCCTCGGCGGCCTCGGCGGCGCGCAGCTGTCCATCGGCTACGTCGGCAACTGGTTCAACAACATGACCAGCGGTTACGGGTTCGTCGCGGTCGCAGTCGTGCTCTTTGCTGCGTGGCGCCCGATGCGGGTGCTCGGCGGGGCATACCTGTTCGGCATCGTGCTCGCCGCCGCATCGGTACTACAGGCCCACGGCGTGTCGGTGAATCAATACCTGTTGGACGCCTTGCCTTACCTCGTCACCCTGCTTGCGCTGGCCCTATTCGCGCGCCGTGGGCGATCCGAGACACCCGAGGCGCTCACCCGATCCCTGAGCCGCAGCGGTTAACCCAGCCCAGTTCAGCGCACCGCACCATCGGAAGGATCAGCTATGCCTCAACGCTTTCATCGCCTGTCGCGGGTGCTCGCGCTAGCAGTAGTCGGCCTGCTCGCCGCCGCTTGCTCCAGCACTGGCAATTCCAGCGCCGCTGGCGACTCCGGCTCAGGCAAGACGACGGTAGGTTTCGTCATGGTCGGCTCAACCAGCGACTATGGCTACAACCAGGCCGTCTACACGGCCAGCCAGCAACTGGCCAAAGACATGCCCAACGTCGACGTGATCACTGCGGACCACGTCCCGGAGAACAACGCAGTCACCCAGACCATGCAGTCGATGGTGAACAAGGGCGCGAAGATCATCTTCGCCTCCAGCTACGGTTACTTCTCCTACGCAGAGAAGTTTGCCGCGGCTCATCCGAACGTGATCGTGCTGCACCAGGGCGGCTTCGAGACCGGCAAGTTCAGCCCGAACTTCGGCACCTACTGGGGCGAGGCCTACGAGCCGGTCTCGCTCGGCGGCATGGCCGCCGGTGGGCTCACCAAGACCAACAAGCTGGGCTTCGTCTACGCCTTCCCGATCAGCCAGACCATCGCCAATATCGACGCATTCGAGCTCGGTGCGCGCAGCGTCAACCCGCAAGCGCAAACCTACCTGGTCAACACGTCGAACTGGTGTGATCCGCTGAAGCAGAAGGAAGCCGCCGCCGCGCTGCTGTCCGAGGGTGTGGACGTGCTTAGTCAACACCAGGACTGCCAGACCACGGTGATCCAAACCGCGAAGGCGGCGGGCAAGTATGTGGTGGGCTACCACTACGACGCGAAGTCGCTGGATCCGAGCGGGTGGCTCACCGGATCCGCCTGGGACTGGACCCCGGTCTACGAGGCGATCACCAAGGTTGCCGTGAGCGGTAGCTTCACCGGCAGCAAGTACAACGCCAACTGGGTTGGCTCGTTCGCCGACAACGACAATCCCTTGACACTGGCGTCCTTCGGATCCTCGGTACCGTCGGACCTACAATCGAAGATCACCACGGCGCAGACCGCGCTGAAGAAGCCGGGGGCATCGGTCTTCGCCGGACCGATCACCTGCCAGGACGGCAGCACACTCGTGGCGGCCGGCCAGACGATGACCTACGACCAGATCAACAACATCGGCTGCCTGGTGAAGGGTGTCGTGGGCACCCTGCCCAAATCGTGACACCAACCGGCAACGTCACGCAGCCGGCGCTGATGGCCCTTGCCGCGGCCCGCGAAGTCGCGCAGCCGGCGTTCACTGCGGTGTTGGACGAGCAGTGGGTGCGTTCGGCACTTCAGGCCCCCTCCGTGCGCAACAACAACGACTCACCGCTGCAGGGGATGGCCTTCGCGGTCAAGGACAACATCGACGTCGAGGGCGTCCCTACCACCGGTGCCTGTCCCGCAATCACCGCTCCGGCGCTGAGGTCAGCGGTTGCGGTGCAGCGGCTGATGTCGGCCGGCGCGATCCCGATCGCCAAGACGAACATGGACCAGTTCGCCACCGGCCTGGTCGGTACCCGGTCGCCTTACGGTGCCTGCCACTGTGTGGCGTCGGCGGCACACGTCAGCGGTGGTAGTAGCTCGGGCAGTGCGGTTGCGGTGGCACTCGGCGTCGTCGATCTCGCGCTGGGCACCGACACCGCGGGCAGTGGCCGGGTGCCGGCCGCGTTCAACGGGCTGGTCGGCATGAAACCGTCCCGCGGACTGATCTCCAATCGGGGGCTGATGCCCGCCAGCCCGTCCCTGGACTGCATCACCACCTTCAGCCGGACGGTCGCGTTGGCCCGGGTGGCTCTCGAGACGTTGATCGCCCCCGACTCCGACGACCCCTACTCACGGCCGATGCCGCCCACCGCGCCAGCCGGGGTCGCGGATCGGATGCGAGTGATCGGCGTGCCGTCAGCACGGCTCGACCTGGACGAACCGCATCGGCGGGCCTGGCAGGCTGCGGTGACCCACGCGGCCACCGTCTCCCGGTTAGTGCAGGTAGACGTCGAGCCGTTACTGGCCGCCGCCCGACTGCTGTACGCGGGGCCGATGATCGGCGAGCGGCTGGCCGCGTTCGGGCAACTACTCGAACCCGACGGACCGCATCTCGATCCCACCGTGCGACAGATCGTGCTGGGCGCGCGATCGGCCAAGGCGGTAGACGTCTACCGAGCACAACACCGGCTCGCTGCGCTCACCGCGCAAACGCGGGCCGTGTTCGTCGGCATCGACGCGATCATGCTCCCGGTCACCCCTGGGCACCCGACGCTGGCGGAGGTCGCAGCTGACCCGACCGGAGTCAACTTGCGGCTGGGTACCTACACCAACATGGTCAATCTGCTCGACCTCTGTGCGGTGGCGGTGCCGGCCGGTAGCCGCCCCGACGGACTTCCCTTCGGCGTGCAGCTGATCGCCCCAGCTTTCGCCGATCGCCCGCTACTCCAGCTGGCCTCGCGCTGGTGCGGCGAACCCGTCCCCCCTCCGGCGCTCGGCGCACACCGCGCGCTGCTCGCCGTGGCCGGCGCGCACCTCACCGGCCAGCCACTGAACGCCGCACTGGTCGAACTAGGCGGACGGCTGCGCTGCCGGGCCCGGACCGCTGCCGGATATCGGATGTACGCGGTGCCCGGTCCGATTCCGCGGCCGGCCCTGATCCGCACCGGCGACGGCCCGTCCGACGGTATCGAATTGGAGATCTGGCACCTGCCACATCAAGGTCTGGGACTGTTATTGCCCGCCGTCACGGCGCCGTTGAGCCTGGGTCAGATCGAGCTTGACGATGGCAGCTGGGTCACCGGCTTCGTCGGCGACTCGCTGCGCACCGAGTCTGCCGAGGACATCACTTCCTACGGGGGGTGGCGCGCCTACCTGCACGGCGACCGCAGGGGTTAGGGGTGCCGGCGCAGGCCGATCCGCCGCGAGCGTCGGTCTCGGGGTACCTGGCCATTGGTCTCGGCACCCCGGCGCCGGCGTACCGCGGCGCCGGCCCGGGCGGCGGCACCGGCCACTCGTCGCCGCAGCGGCGGGCGCAGCCCGAGGTGGCGCATGCTGCGCGCGGTGCGGCGGATCGCCCGGCGCTGGCGGGGCGCGACCTCCCAGGCCGAGGGATGCCGCGCGAGCCACCGGTAGCGGTAGCTCGCATAGGGCACGTGAACCAGGTACAGCACCATCGCCACGCCTAGCGACACGAGCGGGAACGTGATCACCGCGGCGGCCAGCCCGGCAATCAGCGCCAGCAGCGGCGCCACTGCCGGGGCCGGCACGCGGATCGTCTTCATCGACAGGGTGGGTAACCGGCTCACCAGCGCCACGGCCACTATGACCGTCCAGGCCGCCACGGTCACCGGGGAGGACCACCAGCCCCCGCCCAGCTGGAGGAACACGGTCAGCGGAAGCAACGCCAGCAGCGCCCCTGCTGGGGAGGGGATCCCGATGAAGAACTCCTTGGCGAACGGCAGCGCGTCGGAGTCGTCGAGCAGGGTGTTGAACCGGGCCAGCCGTAACACGACGCAGACGGTGAATACCAGCGCCACCGGCCATCCCACCCGGCTGCCATGCAGCGTCCAGACGAACAGCACGACCGCGGGCGCTACCCCGAAGGACACGCAATCGGCCAGCGAGTCCAGCTCGGCGCCGATCCGGGACGTGGCGTCGAGCAACCGGGCCAGCCGGCCATCCAGCGAGTCCAGTACCGCCGCCACCCCGATCGCGGCGAGCGCCCCGGTGAAGTTCCCATCCAGGGCGAACTTCAGCGCCGACAGGCCCGAGCAGAGCGCCAACACGGTGATGACGTTAGGTAGCAGGCGCACCCCGGCGCCGGCGTTGGCCACGTCTTACGCCTCCACGGCCGGGGGCAGCCGCGCGAGTGCAGTTTCCCCGCCCACGGTGTGCTGGCCCAGGCGCACCAGCACGGAGCTGCCGGGCGGTAGGTAGAGGTCGACCCGGGATCCGAACCGGATCAGGCCATAGGTGGAACCGGCGGTCACCTCGTCTCCGGGCCGTACCGAACAGACGATGCGGCGGGCCACCAGCCCGGCGATCTGTACCACGACGAGGTCGTGGCCGGTCGTGGAGCGCAGCAGCATGCTGGAGCGTTCATTGGCGTCGCTGGCTTTGTCCAGATCGGCGGACAGAAACTTGCCTGGCCGGTAGGCGACGTGGCAGACCTCGCCGTCGACCGGGATGCGCTGCACGTGCACGTCGAACACGGACAAGAACACGCTGACCCGCGGTCGCGGCCGGTTGCCGAGACCTAGCTCAGCGGGTGCCGGGGCGGGTGTCACGCTGCTCACGGTGCCGTCCGCCGGCGCCACCGCGAGGGTCCGGTCCTGCGGAGTTACCCGATGCGGATCGCGGAAGAACGCGGCGCAACAGGTGGTGGCGACGGCGCCCAGCGTTGCCGCGGTCGGGGACAGCGTGCGTAACAGCAGCGTCGCGGCTGCCCCGGCGACCACGAACGGCCGGCCAGCGGGATGCATCGGGGGGAGCGTCTCGCGGGTGAGATCCACCAGATGCCGCAGTGTCGCGGGAAACCGGGGAGACGCCATGCGTGTGGGAGATCCTCGACTGGAGTTGGTGAGCGATTGCCCACCGTACGCCATAGCGCAGGGGGGCGGCGTCCGGGGAAACGGCACCGGGAAACCCCCGTCCCCCGACGGAGGCCCCCGGTGACCGTTAACCGTTCGTCTGCTCCCCAGCTTCCCGAACGGTTACCTCCCAGCGCGCTCCTGCGCCCCCCGACGACGCAGGAACCCAACGCCATTCTGGGACGGGATTGCTCACTGAGCCTTTGTTCACGCTCAGTGTGCTGGGCCTTACCCACGATTCACAAGGCCTGTCCGGGTGTCGTGGTTTTCTCACACCTGGCAGGTCAGGCCACGCCGGTGCACCAGACCTCGACCTGTTCGCCGGCTTCGAGATACGCCCTGGTCTCCGGGATGTCGATCAGGCAGTTCGACCTGGCCAGCGCACCGAGCAGGTGCGAGCCGGGGCCTCCGACCGGGACGACCGTGCCCGCGCCCGGATCGAACGCGCCGCGCCGGAATTGCCGCTTGTCCGCTGGTGACTCCAGGGCCTCGGTCAACCGGGCCATGGCCCGAGGTCGCTGCGCCGGCAGTCTCATCGCGGCCCGCAGCACCGGACGGACGAACACCTCGAAGGACACTGAGGCGCTCACCGGGTTACCGGGCATCGCCGCCACCGGCACCCCGTGGTAGCGGCCGACACCCTGCGGAGCGCCGGGATTCATCGCCACCTTGGCGAACTCCACCCCGTGGCCGGTCATCGCGCTCTTGACTACCTCATAGGCCCCCGCGCTGACCCCGCCGGACGTCACCAGCAAATCTATCCCGGCCAACCGTGGAGCCAGCGCGGCTTCCAGCGCGGCGACGTCGTCGGGCACGAAATGCATCAGCTGCGCGTCGCCGCCGGCCTCCCGCACCGCGGCGGCGAGCATCGTGCCGTTCGACTCGTAGATCTGCCCGTGCTGCAGCGGTGTGCCCGGTACGACCAGTTCCGAGCCGGTAGACAGCACCAGCACCCGCACTCGGCGGTGCACCGGCAGCTCGGCGTAGCCGACCGCGGCTGCCACTCCGAGCTGCGCCGGGCCCAGCACCGTGCCCGCCGGCAGCACCTCCTCGCCGGCTGTCACGTCGCTGCCGGTCAGCCGCACGCTGTCGCCAGCCGCGCGGGGGGCGAAAATCTGCACCCGGTGGCGGCCACCGTCGGTGAGCTCCACCGGGACCACCGCGTCCGCGCCCGGCGGGATCGGGGCGCCGGTCATAATCCGATGCGTGGTGTGCGGCGCCAGCGTGGGCGAGTCGGTGCGCCCGGCTGGGATGTCCTCGGTGACCGGCAGGTCCACCGGCGCATCGCTGGTGGCCTCGGCGACGTCCGCCGAGCGCACCGCGTAGCCGTCCATCCCGGAGTTGTCGAACGGCGGAAGCGGCACCGCCGCGGTGATCGGCTCGGCCAGTGCGAGGCCGGCGCACTCCACGAGAGGCAACCGGATCACGGCAGTGGCGGAGAGCAGGGCGGCCACCACCCGGCCGTGCTCGTCGACGGATCGGGGTTTCTGCGCGGTGGTCACGCCAGGCATCCTGCCCGGTGCCACCAACGCGATCTAGTCGAGGTAAGTGTCCCGCCAGCAGGGCACCGCCGGCAGGCGCGGCAGCTTGCACTCGAAGGAGTCGAGTGCTAAACCTGAGTTAGCACTCGCTGCCTTTGAGTGCCAGTTTGACAACACTGAGGTCGGGACGGTGAGTCCGGCACGCGCTGGACGTCCGTCGCGGGCACCGAGCCTGGCCGAGCACTGTGTCCTTGCCGCGGAAACCCCGCGGCGCCCATGACCGGAGGACCACACCGCAATGGCCAAAATGATCGCGTTCGACGAGGAAGCCCGTCGCGGTCTTGAGCGCGGGATGAATCAACTCGCCGACGCCGTCAGGGTGACGCTCGGCCCTAGGGGCCGCAACGTCGTTCTGGAGAAGAAATGGGGTGCCCCCACCATCACCAACGATGGTGTGAGCATCGCCAAGGAGATCGAGCTCGAAGACCCGTGGGAGAAGATCGGGGCCGAGCTCGTCAAGGAAGTCGCCAAGAAGACCGATGACGTCGCAGGTGACGGCACCACCACCGCCACCGTGCTGGCTCAGGCGCTGGTGCGCGAGGGTCTGCGCACCGTCGCGGCCGGTGCCAATCCGCTGGCCCTGAAGCGGGGCATTGAGAAGGCCGTCGAGGCCGTCTCGGCGCAGCTGCTGAACTCGGCCAAGGAGGTCGAGACCAAGGAGCAGATCGCTTCTACGGCCTCCATCTCCGCCGCCGACACCCAGATCGGCGAGCTCATCGCCGAGGCGATGGACAAGGTCGGCAAGGAAGGCGTCATCACCGTCGAGGAGAGCCAGACCTTCGGTCTTGAGCTTGAGCTCACCGAGGGCATGCGCTTCGACAAGGGTTACATTTCGCCCTACTTCGTCACTGACCCGGAGCGTATGGAGACCGTCCTCGACGACCCATACATCCTGCTGGCCGCGACGAAGGTCTCGGCCGTCAAGGACCTTCTCCCGATCCTGGAGAAGGTCATGCAGTCCAACAAGCCGTTGATGATCCTCGCTGAGGACGTCGAGGGCGAGGCGCTGGCCACCCTGGTCGTCAACAAGATCCGCGGCATCTTCAAGTCCGTCGCGGTCAAGGCGCCAGGCTTCGGCGATCGCCGCAAAGCAATGCTGGCCGACATCGCCATCCTCACCGGTGGTGAGGTGATCAGCGAGGAAGTCGGCCTCAAGCTGGAGAACACCGACCTGTCGCTGCTGGGTCGCGCCCGCAAGGTCGTCATCACCAAGGACGAGACCACCATCGTCGAAGGTGCCGGCGACCCCGAGCAGATTCAGGGCCGGGTCAACCAGATCCGCAACGAGATCGACGCCTCGGATTCCGACTACGACCGCGAGAAGCTGCAGGAGCGGCTGGCCAAGCTGGCCGGCGGCGTTGCGGTGATCAAGGCCGGGGCGGCCACTGAGGTCGAGCTCAAGGAGCGCAAGCACCGCATCGAGGACGCGGTGCGCAACGCCAAGGCTGCCGTCGAAGAGGGCATCGTCGCCGGTGGCGGCGTCTCGCTGATTCAGGCGGGTGCACTGGCGTTCGAGAAGCTGGAGCTGGTCGGCGACGAGGCGACCGGTGCCAACATTGTCAGGGTCGCCCTTGAGGCTCCGTTGAAGCAGATCGCTATCAACGCC
The DNA here is from genome assembly GCA_025465385.1 of Pseudonocardiales bacterium. Taxonomy (GTDB): domain Bacteria; phylum Actinomycetota; class Actinomycetes; order Mycobacteriales; family Pseudonocardiaceae. The sequence continues at coordinate 7,681 of JAODNG010000293.1, read as the reverse complement.
GGTCTCGAGGGTGGCGTGGTGGCCGAGAAGGTTCGTGGCCTGCCCGCTGGGCACGGTCTCAACGCGGCCACCGGCGAGTACGAGGACCTGATCAAGGCCGGCATCATCGACCCGGCCAAGGTCACCCGGTCTGCGCTGCAGAACGCGGCGTCGATCGCGGCCCTGTTCCTCACCACTGAGGCTGTGATTGCTGACAAGCCGGAGAAGCACCCGGCACCGGCGGGCGGCGGCATGCCCGACGGCGGCGGCATGGACTTCTGATCCATTCGTAGTCCACGCGGGGGCCGGTCCCATCTCCAGGGGACCGGCCCCCGCGGCTTTCTCGTCTGGTCCGGGAGTGCTGGCCTGAGCGCGGATGATGGAGGGGTCGGGGGAAAGCGGCTGGTGCGTCGGCTGGGCTTGGCCGACGCGGTGGTAGTCGGTCTGGGTTCGATGCTCGGCGCGGGGGTGTTCGCCAGCTTCGCGCCGGCTGCGGCAGCTGCTGGCGCCGGGCTGCTGATCGCCCTTGCCATCGCCGCGATGGTGGCCTACTGCAACGGCCTTGCCACCGCCCAACTCGCGGCCCGCTATCCCGAATCGGGCGGTGCCTACCGCTACGGCCGCCACCGGCTCGGACCGGTCTGGGGCTTTCTGGCCGGTTGGGGATTCGTGATCGGCAAGACGGCCAGCTGCGCGGCGATGGCGCTGACCTTCGGCGCTTACACCTGGCCTGCTCACCCCGCCGCGCCGGGAGTAGCCGCGGTGATGGTGCTCACCGCGGTCAACTACCTCGGAATCGCCAGGACCGTAAGCGTGACGCGGGTCCTGGTCGCGCTCACCCTGGTCGCCTTGACTGCGGTCGTCGTGGCTGCCCTGGGCGGCGGGCATGCCGATCCAGCCAACTTCACCGGCTGGACCGGCGCAGGGTTGACCGGGATCACCCAAGCCGCCGCGCTGCTGTTCTTCGCCTTCGCCGGCTACGCCCGGATCGCCACGCTGGGCGAAGAGGTCCGCGAACCCGCCCGCATCATTCCGCTGGCTATCCCGCTGGCGCTGGGCATCGTCGTCGCCATCTACGCGACGGTCGGCGCCGCCGCGCTGGCCGCGGTCGGCCCCAGTAAGCTGGCCAGGTCGGCAGCTCCATTGGCCGCGGCCACTCAATCCGGGGCACTGTCCTGGCTGACACCCATGGTGCGCGTCGGCGGCGCGGTCGCGTCGGCCGGCGTGCTGCTGTCGCTGCTGGCCGGTGTCGGGCGCACCATCCTGGCTATGGCCCGCGACCGCGAACTTCCGCAGGCGCTAGCCGCGGTGCACTACCGATATCAGGTGCCGCACCGCGCCGAGATCGCGCTCGGCCTCGCCATCATCACCATCGTGCTGATCGCCGACGTGCGCAACGCCATCGGATTTTCCAGCTTCGCCATCCTGACGTACTACGCCATCGCCAACGCCGCCTCGTTCACCCTGCCCGGTCGCCAACGCCAGTGGCGGCGCCCGCTAGCCGTACTAGGGTTCACCGGCTGCGCCGTGCTCGCGTTGACGCTCCCGCTTAGTACGGTCCTGACCGGCGCCGCTGTTCTCACCGTGGGTCTTCTCGGTAGAGCCGTCCGGTTCGACCCTAGATCGGCGAACCGGGATCGCGAGTGACGATCCGGGTGCCGGGCACCGCGGCGGCCAACGAGGCGATGTCGTGAGGGTCGGCGGTGAGCACAATTGCCGGGTCAACAGTGGTGCAGGCAGCGGTTGGCTCAGTCGCCGGTCTGATGGGCAGCGACGTAGCCCTGCGCATCCGGCGCCACGAACAGTGGTTTGACCTCCCGGAGCCCGCCGAGCGCAGCGGCGTCGGGCACGTCTACCGAGGCCTCCCGGCTGGCCGGCGAGCCCGGCTTTGTGAAGTTCAGGTCGGCGACGAGCCCATCGGTGGTGATGTTGGTGCTTTGGAGTAAGGCCTCCTGAATCCCGGACCGGCTCATGTTCCCGTTAGTGCAGGCGCGCTTGAGCAACTGCCCCCAGATCTTCCCGATGGCATAGCCATACGGCACCCCGCTGTTGGGCAACTGCAGGTAACCGGCCTGCCGGTATGCCTCGGCGACGTGCTGCGCCCTGGGCGCCACGGCGGAAAACGGCATCGAGCTCTCCATTACCGAAAGATTGCCGAGCGCACCAGCGGCTGGACCGAACAGCAGTTGTGGACTGAACGCCGCGCTGTTGCCGATCATCGGCACGTTGAGTCGTAGCTGCTGGTTGGCCGTGAGGGCCGCCGCGGTCTGGTCCGGGGTAGTGCTCAGTGCGATCGCTGTCACCCGGGGAGCGCCGGCGAAAGCGGCCACGAAGTGGTGCATATCCGATGTGGTGGTGACCTTGGCGTCGCGCAGCGTCAGATGGTGGCGCTGGGCAAAATACTTGGCGCCGCGCAAACCGTTGGTGCCGTACTCACCGTCGAGCCAGAGGTGCCCGACGGTGTCGCCGTCGTGGATCTTGCCCTGTTCCATGAGGTAGGACAGGGCGTTGATCATCTCGACGTCGTAAGTGGTGGCAGGGATGATCACATACGGGTTGCTCAGCAGATCCGACGATCTCGATAGCACTATCGCGGTAGTCTCGTTGTCGATCAAGCTTTGGCTCAGCGCCGTGGTGACCGACGAGCCGAGGATCTGCATGAAGCCCAGTACCGTGGGCTCCAGAGCGGCGTACTGGGTCTTAGCCTTGCTCACGTCGTCTTCGTCGTCGCGGATTTCCAGCTTGATCTTTCGCCCGCAGATCCCACCCGCTGTATTGGTCTCCTTGACCCACACCTGCTGACCGTGCACCACTCCGATGCCGAGATCTTTGAACGGGCCGGAGTACTCGGTCAGAGCGCCGAGAGTGATCTCGGCGCGGGTGACGCCGACGTCGGTGGTGAGGTCTTTGGGCTTGGCCTGGGTACCCGACGGCGCCGCCATCGAGCAGCCGGTCAACGTGAGCGCGCTTGCCAACGCCACGACCGGGAGAACGAGCGCGCGTCGCATCTCATCGTCCCTTCGTCAACTTCCGCTGCCACTCAGCGACGGGTCCCATCTGAGAAGACAACGCGGTCAGGATCACCGCAGTGACGGCCCGGAGCCGACGAGCATGTCGGGCCACTCCCTGCCGCCCCAACGAAGATAGTCACGATCTGTGTGCCATTCGGGGGCACCAGCCTCGCGAGGTGACGCTGCTGGCGCGGCGCTGGGGTGATGGCACGAGATGCCCGTGCAGCTGGCAGCCCTGTCCGTCGCGGGCCCAGTGCAGAAAGTCCTCCTCCCACGGTCGGTCAAGCAGCACTCGGCGCTCGCCGAGTTCACGCAAGTCCGAGGAGAACCTGTGCAGCCGCTTGGCCAAGCGACGAAGCAGAGTTGACATCACCTGATCTCCTTTCCCGCGCAGGCATAGCTACGCCGCACAGTCTGCAAGGCAAGCGGGGAAGTCAGAACTGGCACAAGTGACCACTTGCGGGCATATCCTGCCAAGGTGCTGCGCGACGTGGTGGCGATCATCGATGAGCAGGTGCACCCGTTCGAGCTCGGGGTCGCGTGTGAGGTGTTCGGCATCGATCGCTCCGATGATGGCCTGCCGCGTTTCGACTTCGCCGTCTGCGCGACCGGCCGCCGGCCAGTGCCAGGCCCCGGCGGGATGAGCCTGCATGCGTCCTACCGGCTCGACCGTGCGGCCAGCGCAGACCTCGTGGTGATCCCTGCCTGGCACACTCGTGACGAGTCACCCCCGCGGCTGGTCGTGGACATGCTCCGGGCCACGGTGGCTCGCGGCGCCTGGCTGCTCAGCGTGTGCTCCGGCGCTTTCCTGCTCGCCGCCGCGGGCCTACTCGACGATCGCCGCGCCACCTGCCACTGGCACGACGCGGACCTGCTGGCTTCCCGGTTTCCGCACCTCGCGCTGCAGCCAGATCGGCTCTACGTCGAGGATGGCTCGATCGTCACCAGCGCGGGCACCGCCGCCGGTATCGACGCCTGCCTGCACATCGTGCGGCGCGAGCTCGGAGCGCGGGTGGCAAACGGCATCGCCCGTCGGATGGTCGTGCCGGCCCATCGCGACGGCGGGCAGGCCCAGTACGTCGAGACCCCGGTGCCGCGGTGCCCCGCGGACAGCACCGATTTGGCACCACTGCTGTCTGAGATCCAGGCCAACCTGCACCGGCCGTTCACCATCGCCAGCCTGGCGGCCATCGCCCACATCTCACCCCGTACCTTCGCCCGTCGCTTCGTCGCGGCCACCGGCAGTACGCCACACCAGTGGCTGACCCGGCAACGGGTCTTGCTCGTCCAGCAGTTGCTCGAGGAGAACGACCTCACCATCGAGGAGATCGCCCACCGCACCGGCTTCGGCACCGCTGACCTGCTCCGGCACCACTTCCTGCAGCAGGTAGGCACTACTCCGACCGGCTATCGGCGGACGTTCACGCATCAGGATCGCGCGGCGCGGTGACCACAGCGGACCGGCGGCAGTAAGAGGCTGCTTGCAATCCATACTATCGCGATGTATCGTGAGCGTGTCGCCCAAAGAGGTGCGACGTACGTTCAGAGGAGAAGTCATGTACCCCGATCACCACCACTCACATCGGCACGGCGACCGCCTTGCCGATGGCCGTCCATACGGTCGGCGACCCCACCACCCCGATCACCCCGCGCGGCTTGACGGACCAGAGCGTCACAGAGCGCGCGGCGGGCGTCCCCACGGCGCAGGCCGCGGGCGAGCCCAACGTGGCGACGTGCGCACCGCCTTGCTGCTGCTGCTCGCCGAGGAGCCGATGCACGGCTACCAACTCATGCAGGCCATTACCGAACGCACCTCCGGTGCCTGGCGACCCAGCCCCGGAGCCGTCTACCCCACCCTCAGCCAGCTCGAAGACGAAGGTCTGATCGGCACGGTCGCCCAGGGCGGCCGCAAACTGGCCACCCTCACCGACGCCGGTCAGGCATACCTGGACGCTCAGGGCGAACCGATGCCCGACCCGTTCGCCGAGTTCACCGCACGTTGCGGTGGCGGCAGCGACCTTCGAGGTGCCCTGGAGGAACTTCGCTACCCCGTCCGTCAACTCGCGTTGGGTGACGAGCAGCAGGTGCAGGCTGCGCGACGGGTCCTAGCCGAGGCGCGCCGCTCCCTCTATCTCATCCTCGCTGGCGCGCCGACTACGGACAATGAGGCCAGCGAGCAGTGACCGAGTAGGTCACCCGCGACGCAGTCGAGCGCCCACGCTCGACAGATAGACGCCCAGGCCAAAGATGATCACCGCGATTGGGACGTGCGCGGTGATCAGCTCATTGGCGTCGCCTTTCGTGATCGCCTCACCGAGCCCCGTTTGGACGACTATCAGCACCAACAAGCCCAGCGCACCCAACGTGGCTGCCGAGCTAGCACGCCGCAGCGCGACCGCTACCACTGCAGTGGCCAAGGCAAGGACGACGACGACGAAGGCACCGATCTCGTGCACTGTCACCCAGTCCTGCCGGCCATGGCGGCCGATGAACTCACCTGCCCACACCGCTTGCAGCAGCACACCGAGCAGCGTCAACCCGTTCAAGATCGAAAAGATCCGGACCGTGCCAGGAGAGGCTAGAACTCCGGCGATGGGTTCGGGCGTGGTCGAAGTGCTCATCGTGTACTCCCGAACGATAGTTTTGGCGATCGACCACCTCGCCTCGGGCCACTGCAGTTCTATCGCAAGTACGGACAGTCGCGATAGCGCCCGCTGGTCAGAACGTTCTTGATTGACGGCGGCCTGGTGATGACGCAGGCTCGTTCACGGTCCGTCCGTGGGTGCGTCGTTCGGCCTGCCTGGCACCCGGCTGCTTGTCCGACTGGAGAATTCTGCCGATGCGTCCTGTCCGTGATCAGACCGTACTCGTCACTGGCGCCACCGACGGGCTCGGTAAGGCGCTGGCCACGGAGCTTGCCCGTGCTGGCGCCACCGTCATCGTCCACGGTCGCGACAACAACCGCGGTAAAGCGACCCTCGCTGAGATCACTGAGGCCACCGGCAGCGACCGATTGCGCTGGTACCAGGCCGATCTTGCACACCTGGATCAGGTCCGCGACCTGGTCGGCGCCGTCGCCGCGGACAATCCGCGGCTGGATGCTCTCGTGAGCAACGCCGGGATCGGTAGCTCGCCCGGCGGACGGCAGGAGAGCGCCGAGGGGATCGAACTGCGTTTCGCCGTGAACTACCTCGCGGGCTACTTGCTCACCCGGTTGCTGCTGACCACCCTGCGCTCGTCCGCGCCGGCCCGGATCGTCCAGGTCAGCTCGGCGGGGCAGGCGCCGATCGATTTCGACGACGTCATGCTCACCCGCTCCTATAGCGGTGGGCAGGCCTACTGCCAGAGCAAACTCGCACAGATCATGTTCACCTTCGACCTGGCTGACGAGCTAGCCGGCACCGGAGTCACCGCCACCGCGCTGCACCCGGCCACCTACATGCCCACCAAGATGGTCGCGCGTCCGGTGAGCACGCTGCAGTCCGGCGTGGACGCCACCCTGCGCCTGGTGATCGATCCGGCACTCGACGGCGTCACCGGCCGCTACTACAACGGTCAGCGCGAGGACCGCGCCAACCCGCAGGCCTATGACCCGGCTGCCCGCGCGCGCCTGCGAACGCTGTCCGATCACCTCACCGGCCTGCCCCCGAATCCGCCCGGGCGTGCGGTCATGGTGTGAGCCACTGAATCCATGTGCCGCGGGAAGGAACAATTCCGAGGCGTCCACTTCATCAACCGCGGCGGGTACCGCCTCGACAGTGGGCACATTCTGGGCTTGGTGCGTCGCGGGATCCCACCTTTGGTAGCAGATTTGCGCGTCAGCGGAGAATGCGTCGGTGCATCCCAAGACATGGGCGGTCGTCACCGTGGCGAGTGCCCCGCCTGAGCGCAGCGCGGCAGCGGCCTTGATTGTACGGATATCGGGGTCGAGCCAGTGCCAGGCGGTGAAGGCGCACAGCACGTCGAAAGGCTCCTTCGGCAGCGGCCAATCCTCGAACGCCGAGACCACCACCTCGACCGAGGTGTGGGCGAGCTTCCGGTACAGCACGGCCGCCAGTTTGGGCCCCAGCTCCACGCACACCCCATGGGCGCCGCGTGCGGTGAGTGCGGCGGTGGCCTGCCCCGTGCCGGGGCCGACCTCGGCGAGCCGGGTTCCAGGTCCGATTTCGGCCAGCTCTGCCAGATCGCTGATCAGTCGGTACGGGTAGCTCGGGCGAGCTCGGTCGTACAGCTCGGCGTCCTGGTCGAAGATCGCTCGCAGTTCCTCAGCGGCCACGTGCAGCATCCTGCAACTCAAGCCCGGTAGTCAGCCAGATTGGGCCCCGAACCGCCCTGGCAACAGGTGAAAGGAAGCGACCGTACTGATCGGCTAGTGCAGGCAGAATTCGTTCCCCTCAACAATAGATGAAACGTGACATCCCACGAGAAGTCCGATTTGCCCGGCTACTAGGTGCGTTTTTGGTGATCTTGTGGGACGTGACGAGCGCTGATCCTGCAATCGGCTCGGGTTCTTCCCCAGTCGTTCCGTGACCAGAGCAGGTCGCACGGCCCGGGCCGTGCTGCTCGACGCGCTGGACGGCGTCGTGATCTGCAGCGCAGAGCGGTCATCCCTTCCCTGGTTGGCCGGATTCGAGGCGTCCACCGTGGAGAATGTCGTTGCGGTGATCACCCGAGCGGTTACTCACCGCAAC